>PXDP01000194.1 GCA_003565035.1 PVC group bacterium
CGGCTGCGATGATGTCCTCGCCATGGGTCTCCACATTCTCAACCGCCTCGATGTCCCCAACTGCGACGGAATCGACCCCGACCACTGCCGCAATGTCCGCATCATCGGCTGTCACATCGAAGCCGCCGATGACGGCATTGTCCTCAAAAACACCCGCGAATACAGGGATCTCGGCCCCTGCGAGAATATTGTCATCAGCGACTGCACCCTCGTCAGCACCTCCGCCGCCATCAAACTCGGAACCGAAAGCGCGGGAGATTTCCGCAACATCACCGTCAACAACTGCATTATCCACGCCAGTCACCGCGGGCTGGCCATCCAGCTCCGGGACCAAGGCACCATCGAAAACGTCTCCTTCAGCAACTGCCATGTTGAGACCCGCCTCTTTCACGCCCTGTACTGGGGTCGGGCCGAACCCATCTACGTCACCGCCATCCCGCGGCACGACGGAGACCCTGCCGGCAAAATCCGCAATATCCGCTTTTTCAATATCACCGGCCTGGCCGAAAACGGGATCTTCCTCATGGGATCACCGGATGCACCCCTCGAAAATATCCAGCTCCATCACGTGCGGATCACCCTCCACCACCAAAGCAAATGGCCCGGCGGACAGCACGATATCCGTCCCGCCCACAGCGAAGAGCACGGCGGATTACACGAGCACCCGACCAATGGCATTCACATCGCCCACGCCCAAAACGTGACCCTCAATGATGTGGATGTCGCCTGGCGTCTGCCCCTCCCCCCACATGCAGGGGATCTCACCTCCATCGAACAGGTCAGCCAGCTTCACCAGCGCGACCTCTAAGCGCCTCAAAACGGCTTTTCAGTCTGTGCGGGTCTGTTGGCGGACCCAGGCGGCAAAGGCGGGGTTGGCTTGTCCGGGCTGAAGACGAAGGATGCAGGGACAGTCGTAAGGGTGCTGCGCCTGAACGTATGCCTCCAGAGCCTCCGCGCGCGCCTCCGTGGTCTTGAAGAGCAGGAGCGCCTCGGATGCGGTTTCGAGGCGGCCCTCCCATTCGTACACACTGGTCATCCCGGGAAGAATGTTCCCGCAGGCGGCGAGCTTTTGACCCACCGCGCCTTCCGCCAGTGCACGCCCGGCGGCCTCGTCGGGCACCGGAACATACACCAGCAGAATCTCAGTGGATTCACTCACCGCCCAGTCTCAGGCACCCTGTTCGTGGAAGGTGCGGTTGATGATGTCCAACTGCTGCTCGCGGGTCAGCTTGATGAAGTTCACGGCGTATCCGGAGACCCGCACGGTCAGCTGCGGATATTTTTCGGGATGCTCCATGGCATCGATCAGGGTTTCGCGTTCAAACACGTTGACGTTGATGTGGTGTCCGCCGTCGCCGAAGTAGCCGTCGAGCAGATGGCAGAGGTTTTCGGAACGGTCCTCATCGGTGCGTCCCAGGGCTTTGGGCACAATCGAGAAGGTGTAGCTGATCCCGTCGAGGGCGTGCTCGTAGGGAAGTTTGGCCACGGACTTCATGGAGGCCACCGCGCCTTTGCAGTCGCGGCCATGCATGGGATTGGCTCCGGGGGCGAAGGGCTCGCCGGCTTTGCGGCCGTCGGGGGTATTGCCGGTCTTTTTGCCGTAAACGACGTTGGAGGTGATGGTCAGCACCGACTGGGTCGGCATGGCGTTGCGGTAGGTGCGGCAGCCGCGGATTTTGTCCATAAACGCGCGGACGAGGTCCACCGCGATACGGTCCACCCGGTTGTCGTTGTTGCCGTAAGCCGGGTAGTCGCCTTCGATTTCGTAGTCGATGGCCATGCCAGTTTCGGGATCGCGAATGATCTTGACCCTGGCGTTTTCAATCGCGCTCAGCGAATCGGCCACCACGGAGAGTCCGGCGATGCCGCAGGCCATCGTACGCAGGATATCCTTGTCGTGCAGGGCCATCTCAATCCGCTCGTAGCAGTACTTATCGTGCATGTAGTGAATAATATTGAGGGCTTTGACGTAGGTGCGGGCCAGCCAGGTCATCATCAAATCGAAGCGCTCCATCACTTCTTTTTTCTCCAGCACATCCGCAGTGATGGGCGCAAAGCGGGGGGCAACCTGTTTGCCGGTTTTTTCGTCACGTCCACCGTTGATGGCGTAGAGCAGCGCTTTGGCGAGGTTGACCCGTGCCCCGAAGAACTGCATCTGTTTGCCAATCTTCATCCCGGACACGCAGCAGGCGATGCCATAGTCGTCACCGTACTGGGCGCGCATGAGCTGATCGCTTTCGTACTGAATGCTGCTGGTGTCGATCGACACCTGGGCACAGAAGTTTTTGAAGCCCTGCGGCAGTTTTTCGTCCCACAGAATCGTCAGGTTCGGCTCCGGCGCGGGGCCCAGGTTGTAGAGGGTCTGCAGGAAACGGAACCCGGTTTTGGACACCAGAGGACGTCCATCGAGTCCGCAGCCGCCGATGCATTCCGTCACCCAGGTGGGGTCGCCGGAAAACAGTTCATTGTAGTCGGGGGTGCGGGCGAAGCGCACCATGCGCAGTTTCATCACCAAATGGTCGATCAATTCCTGGGCTTCCGGTTCCGTGAGGATTCCGGCGTCCATGTCCCGCTGAATGTAGATATCCAGGAAGGTGGAGATCCGGCCGATGCTCATGGCGGCACCGTTCTGTTCTTTAACGGCGGCCAGGTAGCCGAAGTAGGTCCACTGCACCGCTTCGCGGGCATTCCGGGCCGGACGGGAAATGTCGAAACCATAGCTGGCGGCCATTTGCTTGAGTTCGACCAGGGCGCGGCCCTGTTCGGACAGTTCCTCGCGGGTGCGGATAGCCTCCTCGTCGTACACCCCGGCACCGGCGGCATCATGCTCCACCTGCTTGGCTTCAATCAAACGGTCCACCCCGTAGAGCGCCACGCGGCGGTAATCGCCGATGATGCGCCCGCGGCCATAGGCGTCGGGAAGTCCGGTGATGATCCCGCTGCTGCGTGCGGCGCGGATTTCGGCATCGTACACATCAAAGACCCCTTCGTTGTGGGTCTTGCGGTATTGGAAAATCTTTTCGGTTTCGGGGTTCATGGTGTACCCGTAGGCTTCCAGCGCATTTTTCGCCATGCGGAAACCGCCGAAGGGCATGAAAGCCCGCTTCAGAGGCTTATCGGTCTGGAAACCAACCACCTGCTCCAGGCCCTCGTCGCTCATGTAGCCCGGTCCATGCGAAACAATGGTGGAAATCACCGTGTCATCGGCATCCAGCACGCCGTTTTTGGCGATTTCCTCCTTCTGCAGACGATCCATGATCAGCCAGAGCTTTTCGGTCCGCTCGGTGGGACCTTTCAAAAAGGAGCTGTCACCCTCGTAAGGGGTGTAATTGCGCTGAATAAAATCGCGCACATCGATATCGTACACCCAGTTGCCGGGATGAAAGGGCTTGAGGGTCACGGTTTCGGGGTTTTTCACAGAGGATTCGGAGGGGGTATCAACAAGGTCCATCGGAGGCGTTCCTGGTTAAGGTTGTATTTTCGGTTTGAAAGTTTGGAACTATATCCCCGGTTTCCTGATTGAGCAACTAAAAAACACGACATAACACATCCGCTTTATATAAAAACAGACCGCATTCACGAGGACTGCCATTTTGAGACTTTGTTATACGAGAAATTTACCGATAAAATGACTCAGCCCCGGAGAATTGACTGCAGTGCCTCCTCCGGTGACAGCACGGGAAGAGGCGATTTCCTGAAATCAGGTTCATTTCGGGTAATGATCCACTCTGCTTTGGCCGCCTGACCCGCCGCAATTTGCATAGCGTCCTCAAAATCCAACACGGGCAGATCCAGTGCGTTTGTCGCAATTGCCCCGTCAGCGGGACAGACCGAGAAACTCGAGAGAATTCGCCGCAGACTGCGGCGGGTTTCCATTTCACCCGCCATCTTCTGTCCGATGTAATACAAGTTTGACAGTGTATGCCAGGCAAGCCATCCCATGCCGGGAGTTTGCTCCAGGCGATTGAGAACTTCCTGACTGCTCTCAACCCATTCCTCCCGGTTTAAGAGGACATCCAGGAAAACATTCGTGTCAACCAGAACTCGCATTGGTATTCCCATGTTTGCTCAAAAGGTAATTCAAACGGACATCCGCTTCATTTTGCTGTTGCGGTACGTCCCAGTTCCCCCGCAGATCATCTCCAAGCCCGCCGGATTCGGATTCCTCCAACAAAACCCGGCGGCCCCAGTCCTCGAACAATGAAGAGACTGTGGTCTTCCGCTCAAGGGCCAATCGCTTCACACGGCGAACAACATCAGGTTGTATAGATAAGGTAAGTTTTTGCTTCATGTACGTATGATAAAATCAATGTACGTATTGTCAAGAATTCATGAACCAAACAAAGTATTAAATTACCTGTCAAAATACGTTGTATCGGTGTTATCGGTGTACATCGGTGGTTACATTTTCCGGTGCCTCTCCGCCTTCGTTCATCACCCTCATCCCCCAGCCTCTCAGCATCGGTGTTATCGGTGTTATCGGTGTACATCGGTGCTTATATTTTCCGTTGCCCCACCCCCCCTTCAAAATTGGAAATTGAATGTTGGATATTGGATGTTCAAAACCGCTCCCCCTGCACATTCGCGGGACGGCTCTGCTATTCGCGGGTTTTTCTTCTTTATCCGTATTAAATTACCTGTCAAAATACGTTCTATTTTAACTTTTTAAAATATTGTTTTCGATGTTTAGGGTTCAATAAATCAAAAATAATTTTGAAGGTTGAAATGACCACAACAAACGACAAAAACCAAAATGCAATTTTCGTAGACGCATGTAAGTCTCCAGAATTTTTATCTGAAAAGTACTCAATCGAAATATAAATATAAATAGAAACTCCAATGAACCACAAAAATATAACTGCATATATTAAACGATCAAACTTGTTTATAAGCCTATTAAAGCTGTTATCATCTTTAAATAGAACCATAATTTTACCTGTACCTCGATTGACAATCCTCAATTTCGCTATCTAAACGGTCAAACAGAATATTATGCGTCCTTGTTATAGATCTTTCGATATTATCTAATTCACGAGAAATTTCATCTTGTGTTAGGCCAGATGATTCTGCATATTCGGCTATTGCCTGAGATGCATCAAACGCAAGTCCGAGATGATCAACACCAGAAAGAACTTCTGTGGCAGCTATAGCTTGTCCTAGTCCAAATTCAGATGGACTATTAAAATTCCTTACCCCTTCCACAACACCGATAGTTAAACCAGCTCCGGTTTGTATAGCATTTGCGGTTCCTCTAGCTGATGAAGCCACCCTTGCAGCCCGATTAATGCTTCCTGCGGTTCTTGCTTGACGTATTAGCGAGGTTGCTCTGGTTGCTGTATGGACATATCTTGCAGAAGCTGCTCCCCCTAAAGCTGCTGTTGCTACAGTTGTGGCCGCCGTATCTCGAACTAAACGCGCTACATTCTCACCAAATTCAGCTCTAGCAGCACGTCTATTATAATGAGCTGCGCCGAGAAATGATTCAATCCGCGATTCTGCAATTTCTTCAAGACGGTCTCTGTTATTTCTAAATCTCTCAAGGGCATCTCTAATGCAATCTTCTAAACATGAGTTCTGAAGTCCTAAGAAATCCCAAAAATTCACCCCATCATTCCCCACAAACCCATAAAGGTTGTACCCCCCCTCTTCCTCGATGGGATCGCGATTTGGCCAAATTAAGATCTGATGGGATAAAAAAAGATCTCTCTTGCCGGGGCTGGTTGGGTTGATTTCTGAGGTGGGGA
>PXDP01000037.1 GCA_003565035.1 PVC group bacterium
CCTTTTCCCTGCGGGCCACCGGCCCGCGGGGCCTCTTTACCTCATCCCTCACGGAGAAGACAAGCTGTGGAACATCAATCTGAATCGACTTTAATGCATGCCTTTGAACCGGTGCAAGGCCACGACTACGCGGCCATCAGCATCGCCTCGCCCGAGGCCATCCGCGCCTGGGCCACCCGGAACAGCGAACTTCAGGAAGTCAAAAACCCTGAGACCATCAATTACCGCACCTTCAAACCCGAAAAAGGCGGTCTGTTCTGCGAGCGAATTTTCGGTCCGACCAAGGACTGGGAATGCGCCTGCGGAAAATACAAGCGGATTAAACACAAAGGCGTGATCTGCGACCGTTGCGGTGTGGAAGTGACTCTTTCCTCGGTCCGCCGCGAGCGCATGGCCGCGATTGAACTGGCGGTGCCGGTTTCCCATATCTGGTTCTACAAGTGCACACCGTCCCGTCTGGGCATGGTGATGGACATGACCGCCCGCTCCCTGGAGCGCGTGCTGTATTACGAAGACTACATCGTGGTCGATCCCGGTGACACCCCGCTGGAAGTCAAACAGCTCCTCAGCGAAATGGAAATGCGCGAAGCCGAAGAAAAATACGGTGAAGGCGCGTTTGTGGCCAAAATGGGGGCCGAAGGTGTCCGTGACATCATGGCCACGCTGGACCTGGAAGCCGAAATCGAACAGATTCAGGAGGAGCTGGAAAACACCGGGTCCAAACAGAACCTGAAAAAACTGACCAAGCGGCTGAAAAGCATGCAGGCCTTCATCGATGCCAACACCCGTCCGGAATGGATGATTCTGGAAGTGCTGCCGGTGATTCCGCCGGATCTGCGTCCGCTGGTGCCGCTCGAAGGCGGCCGCTTTGCGACCTCCGACCTCAACGATCTGTACCGCCGGGTGATCAACCGCAACAACCGCCTCAAGAGCCTGATGCAGTTGAAGCCCCCGAATGTGATTATCCGCAACGAAAAGCGGATGCTGCAGGAGGCGGTGGACGCGCTGCTGGACAACGGCCGTCACGGCCGCGCGGTGACCGGTGCGGGCAACCGTCCGTTGAAATCGCTCTCCGACATGCTCAAAGGCAAACAGGGACGTTTCCGTCAGAACCTGCTCGGAAAACGTGTCGATTATTCCGGCCGTTCCGTAATTGTGGTGGGGCCTGAACTGACCCTGAAGCAGTGCGGCATTCCCAAGAAAATGGCGTTGGTTCTTTTCGAACCCTTCATTATTCGCCGCCTGAAGGAAATGGGCATCGTGCATACGGTCCGTTCCGCCAAGAAACTCATTGAGCGCGAAGCCGACGAGGTCTGGGGCATTCTTGAAGAGGTCACCAAAGGCCATTCGGTGCTGCTGAACCGCGCGCCTACCCTGCACAGACTTTCGATGCAGGCCTTTGAGCCCAAGCTGATTGAAGGTTCCGCGATCCGTCTGCATCCGCTGGTGTGTACTGCGTACAACGCAGACTTTGACGGCGACCAGATGGCGGTGCACGTGCCGTTGTCTGTGGAAGCCCAGATGGAAACCCGTCTGCTGATGCTGGCCTCGAACAACATCTTCTCCCCCTCAAGCGGCAAACCGATTATGACTCCGTCCCAGGACATCTGTCTTGGCGCGTATTTCATTACCGTTTCGGCGCAGAAGGACCGGATTGCCGAGCGCACCGGCTCCCACAAACCGGACGAACATCTTCCGATTATGGTGGACGCGCACGAAGTGCACACCGCCTATGACGAAGGGGTGGTGCGCATGCACAGCCGGATCCGTTTCCGGAACCCGGACTACCAGCGCGAAACCATCTTCGGAGACAAAGACAAGTCGGTCATCACCACCACGGTCGGCCGGGTGTTTTTCAACGAAATCTTCCCGGAAAGCCTCGGCTTCTACAACGGATGTGTGACCAAGAAGAAACTTGGGGATCTCATCTGGCGCTGTTATCAGGTTTCCGGCCATGCCGAAACCGTGCAGATGCTCGACCGTCTGAAGCACCTCGGCTTTGAAATTGCGACCAAGTCCGGGATTTCGATCGGGATTATCGACATGAACGTCCCGCCCGAGAAACAGAAACTGGTGGACGCCGCCAACGCCCAGCTTGCGGAAGTGGAAACCCAGTACCGCAAGGGGATGATCACCGACGGGGAACGCTATAACCGCATCATTGACATCTGGACCCATGCCACCGAGGAAATCACCAACGTGATGTTCCAGGCCATGGACTACAACGACAACCAGAGTCACATCAATCCGCTGTTCGTGATGGTGGATTCCGGTGCGCGTGGTTCCAAGACCCAGATCCGTCAGTTGGCGGGAATGCGCGGTCTGATGGCCAAGCCCTCCGGCGAAATCATCGAACGCCCGATTCTGTCGAACTTCCGTGAAGGTCTGACGGTGCTGGAATACTTCATCAGTACCCACGGTGCCCGTAAAGGTCTGGCGGATACGGCCTTGAAGACCGCCGACTCCGGGTACATGACCCGTAAACTGGTGGACGTGGCCCACGACATCATTGCGGTGGAGCCCGACTGCGGCACCGCCAACGGCATTGAAGTCAAGCCGATCATGGAAGGCGACGAAGAACTCGTCAGCGTCGGCAGCCGTTGCATCGGCCGCACCGCGCTGCAGGATGTTCTCGATCCCTATACCGGCAAGATCATCGTTGCTGACGGTCAGTTGATTGACGAGCGGGTTGCCGCCAAGATCGACCATGCCGGCATTGAAGTGATGAAGATCCGCAGCGCCCTGACCTGCGAAAGCAAGCACGGCGTGTGCATCAAGTGCTACGGCATCAATCCGGCGACCGGCAATCCGGCGCAGCTCGGCGAATCCATCGGGATCATTGCCGCGCAGTCGATCGGTGAGCCCGGAACGCAGTTGACGATGCGGACCTTCCACGTCGGCGGTGTGGCCAGCAGCGTGTTCAAGAACCCCGAAATTTCCACCCGGAACGGCGGTGTGCTCAAGTACATCGAAGTGCGCGCGGTGGAAGTGGAACAGGAGGACGGAACCAAAGTCTGGACGGTGCTCAACAAAAACGGAGCCATCGGAATTTACGACAAGGACGGCCGCGAGCTGGAGCGTCACACGACGATGATCGGCGCGCAGATTTATGTGGGCGACGGCGACAAAGTGAAGAAGGGAACGCCCTTCATGCGCTGGGATCCCCATAACGTGCCGATTATTACCGAGCACAGCGGGGTGGTGAAATTCCACGACTTCATCGAAGGAGTCACCATTCGCAAGGAAATCGACGCGCAGACCGGTCTGGAGAACTCGCTGGTGCTGGAGCACAAAGAAGACCTGCACCCGCAGATCATCATTGTGGATCCCGACAGTGGCGAAACGCTCAACTACTATGCGATTCCCGCCGGGGCGCAGGTGACCGTATTTGCCGACCAGCCGATTGCCGCCGGTACCGCGATTGCCAAGACCCCGCGTAAAGCGGCCCGTACGAAAGACATCACCGGGGGTCTCCCCCGGATTGCGGAACTCTTTGAGGCCCGCAAACCCAAAGAATCCGCGGAAATCGCGAAGATCGACGGGGTGGTGGACTTCGAAGGCTCCAGCCGCGGCAAGCGCCGTCTGGTGGTGAAAGATCCCGAAACCGGTGAAGCCGAAGAGCATCTCATTCCCATGGGCAAACACGTTGTGGTTTTCCGCGGCGACCATGTGAAAAAAGGCCAGCAGCTCACCGAAGGACCGATCGTCCCGCACGAACTGCTGGAAGTCTGCGGACCGCAGGCGCTCCAGGAGTATCTTGTGAACCAGGTGCAGTCCGTGTACCGGGTGCAGGGCGTGGAAATCAACGACAAGCACATCGAGATCATCGTGCGGCAGATGCTGCGCAAGGTCAAAATCGAGGACTCCGGCGACACCGACATGCTCTGGGGCGAACAGGTGGACCGGCTGACCTTCGAAGAGATCAACCGCAAAGCGGTGGCCGAAGGCCGCCGTCCCGCCGAAGCGATTCCGGTGCTGTTGGGGATCACCAAGGCCTCGCTGGAAACCGAAAGCTTTATTTCGGCGGCGTCCTTCCAGGACACCACCCGCGTGCTTACCGAGGCGGCCTCGCTGTCCAAGCGCGATCAGCTCCGCGGCTTCAAGGAAAACGTGATCATGGGTCACCTGATTCCCGCCGGCAGTGGATTTGAAATGTACCGCAATCTCCGCCTCAAGTACGCTTCGGAGCCGATTTCGGCCGACGAGCTGCTGGGTGAAGAAATGTTTGACGAGAAAAAATCCATTGAAACCTGAAATCTTTGATTGCCAGGCCGCGGCGGTTTATGCTAAATCACGCGGCCCAATTTTAATCCCCTAAGGAAAAGAAGACTATGCCGACCATTAACCAGCTTGTGCGCCAGGGCCGCAGCCCGATCCGCAAAAAGAGCAAATCCCGTGCGCTGCAGCAGTGTCCGCAGCGCCGCGGCGTGTGTCTGTTGGTGAAAACCCAGACTCCGAAGAAACCGAACTCCGCGTTGCGGAAAATCGCGCGTGTGCGTCTGACCAACGGTCAGGAAGTTACCGCATACATTCCCGGAGAAGGGCACAACCTGCAGGAGCACAGCATGGTGCTGGTGCGTGGCGGACGTGTTCCCGACCTTCCCGGTGTGCGTTATCATATTGTGCGCGGCGCACTGGACTGCCTTGGCGTGGACAAACGCCGTCAGGGCCGTTCCAAGTACGGCGCCAAGCGTCCCAAGCCCGGCCAGGAATCCTCCGGCGGCAAAAAGAAGAAATAACCCCGAATTTTCAGGAAAATACTCATGGCAAGACGTCATCGTTCGGTTAAGCGGGAAACCATTCCCGATCCCAAGTTTCAGAGCACGGAAATCAGCCGGTTCATCAACCAGCTCATGCGTGACGGAAAAAAATCCGTCGCCCAGAATGTGCTCTACACCGCTTTGGAACAAGTGGAAGAGAAATCCGGCGGCACCGCCCTGGAAGTCTTTGAAGAGGCGATTGAAAACATCCGCCCCCAGCTTGAAGTCAAATCCCGCCGTGTCGGCGGTGCGACCTATCAGGTGCCGATGGAGCTGTCCGCGCAGCGCAGCCGCTCGCTGGCCATGCGCTGGCTCATCCAGTACGCCAACGGACGCAAAGGCGTTCCCATGGCCAAGGCCCTCGCCAATGAAATTGTCGACGCCTACAACAACACCGGTGCCGCAATCAAAAAGCGGGACGACACCCACAAAATGGCCCAGGCCAACCGCGCATTCGCTCACTATCGCTGGTAAATTCAACCATCGATTGCAAAAGAAAGACCGGCTCAGGCCGGTCTTTTTTTGTGCCCCGTTTTCCGATCATCGGAAAACGGGGAGCTTATTTTTCCGATCATCGGAAAAGGTCAGAGGCCGAGATCAAGTGAACATTGCGTATCTGCTGAAGAATTTTATCGGGGTAAGATTAATCCCCGGAAAGCCCGAGAGACACCGCACGAAAACTTTCCAGTCCGGCTTCGAGAGTTTCGATGATTTCCTCCGCAAGTTCCTCAGGTTCCGGGAGATTCTCTAGGGTCATGGTGTTTTAGCCGATCGCTCAGGGGCTGGCCTCCAGGGTGGCGAGCGTCTGTTCTTCCAGGAGTTTGGCGAAGGCGCCGCCGCGCTGTTTGAGTTCTTCGTAGGGGCCGTGCTCGATGAGGGCTCCGTTTTCCATGACGAGGACTTCGTCGACGTGGCGGATGGTGGAGAGGCGGTGGGCGATGATGATGACGGTGCGGGTGCCCTGGAGGGA
>PXDP01000125.1 GCA_003565035.1 PVC group bacterium
CTTCGGTAAGTTCGGCGGACTGCGATTCGGCGTGAGATTCAAGATCGGTCAGTTTCGCATGAAGTTCCTCGCGTTCGGATTTGACGCTGTTGAGGTCGGCTTCGAGTTTGGCGCGGGCTTCGGAGAGTTCGGCGGACTGCGATTCGGCGTGCGATTCAAGATCGGTCAGTTTGGCCTGGAGTTCGTCGCGCTCGGATTTGACGCTGTTGAGGTCGGCTTCGAGTTTGGCGCGTGCTTCGGAGAGTTCAGCGGACTGTGATTCGGCGTGCGATTCAAGATCAGCCAGTTTGGCTTGGAGTTCGTCGCGTTCGGATTTGACGCTGTTGAGGTCGGCTTCGAGCTTGGCGCGTGCTTCGGTAAGTTCGGCGGACTGCGATTCGGCGTGAGATTCAAGATCGGTCAGTTTGGCCTGGAGTTCGTCGCGTTCGGATTTGACGCTGTTGAGGTCGGCTTCGAGCTTGGCGCGTGCTTCGGTGAGTTCAGCGGACTGCGATTCGGCGTGCGATTCAAGCTCAGCCAGTTTGGCCTGGAGTTCGTTGCGCTCGGACTTGATCACTTCGAGGTCGGTTTGCAACTGGATGCGGGCTTCTTCGAGTTGAGCGGACTGTGCTTCGGTTTGAACCTCCAGGTCTTTGAGTTTGGTCTGGAGTTCGTCACGTTCGGATTTGACGCTTTTCAGATTTGTTTCCACCGCTTCTCTGGAGGATGTGAGCACTTTCTGCTCCTCCTGCAGATCAGAGATTGCTTTTTCCAGGGCGAGGCGGGCATCCGCTTCTTTTTGCAGACGATCTTCCAATTCCAATTTTGCGTCTGCGTCCCGAAGTTTGTCTGCTTTGTATTTTGTGAGTTGCGAGGCCAGTTCTTTCTCATGCTTGCGGCTCACTTCCAAATCGACGACATGCCGATTGAGGTCTGAGGAGAGCTGATCCATTTTTTCCTGGAGGACCTGACACTGGTGCTGGAGGATTTTGGCCTCTTCGCCGCCGCCGTGCTCCAGGGCTTCAAACTGGGCAAGCTTGTTCTTGGCGGCTTGAAGTTCTTTGGAGACGGAACGGGACTCCTCTTTGAGGGAATCGTAGGCTTCTTTGATGGCAAGGCTTTCTTTTCCGGCCCGCTCCAGCTCTTTTTTTTCGTCCTGAAGCCGTTCCAGCTGATGTTCGCGGTCCTGAAAGTCCTTCTCCAGTTTGCGCTGGAGGGCGGTGAGTTCGTCAATCCGCTCGTGGGACTCGTCCAATTTGATCTTCTGGTGCTCGTAGCGTTCTTTGATTTCGGCATGGTTGCGTTCAAGCGATTCGGCGGACTCCATTTTGAACCGCAGGGTTTCCAGTTCTTTTTCGAGCACCTCTTTTTCTTTCTGGAGGCTCAGCCATTCCTCTGTGGCGTGGCCGGGACTTTGGTCCCCGCCGGTCTTGCTCGGAATCTGGGATTCCTCGGGGATCTGAATTTTTGCGTCACACGCCGGACAACGGATTTTTTTACCGGCAGCCTCCGGCTTCACGCTCAGTTTGCGGTTGCAGGACGGACAGCGAAATTTAATCTCGGTAATCATAATGTTTATTTTAGGATTTTTATGTTTTCTAAAATTTGAAAAAATCTTGTGGCTAAAAAAGGTTTTTCAGGAATGGGCTCAGTCTTGGGAGGTGTTCCGCGTCTCTCAGAGACACTCATTTCATTGAATGTACACTTAAGCACCTGACATGCCAATTTTTCCGGTGGAAAATTCGCCGGCGCGAATTTATGAGGCCCCGGAAAGAATTGAACAGATTTCTTCGGCATTGGCTGCTTCCGTCAGATTTTGCACAATTTCCGGGTTTCGAAAAGCTCTGGCCACTTTTGCAAGGGCCTGGAGATGCAGGGCGGGCGAATCGCCCCGGGGGCTGAGGAGGCAGACGAGGAGATGCGGGGTTTTGCCCAGGCCAAAGAAGGTATTTTGACTGTTGCTGTAGCCGATGAGGAGGAGGGGGTGGGGCTGCTGACCGCAGTGGGCATGCAGAAGAATGGTGTCTTGTGCCAATTCCACCGGATTGAGCCTGGCGGACTCCTGCAACAGCGGAATGGCGGCCTCGGCCATTCCGGGAACGGTTTTCAGCCCTTCTTCCGCAAGGATGCGAATCCGGTCGGTGTCGGTGAGGGACTCGGGCAGGTTTACACCGTGCAGAGCGGGAAAGGCTTCGGTGGCGGGGATAAAAACGGGGGCGTTCGGGTCGATGGTGTCCGAGCGCAGGGCCGGGTAGGCGACGATCAGATTGGACTGCGGAAAGCGTTCGGCAATCAGTTCGGGGAGACGGTCCAGGGTGGGGGTCCACAGAAGCGCGTTCCGGCGGATTTGGGGCAGCAGGATCAGATCGTCTTCGTGAATGTGGTCAAACATATCCTTCCTGGCTTCCGCCCAGGTGGAGCTGATGTGGTAGGTGGTGCTGCAGCCGGGGCCGATTTTTTCCATGCGGGTTTCGATGGTGGCGGAGACATCTTCGGTGAGGTAAACATGGAGGTCGGCGCCGGCCTGTTTTGCGAGCAGGCGGGTTTCCCGCATGAGTTGGTTGAGGTCGTCGCGCTGTTCGGCCAGCGGTGGGAAGCAAAGGCGGAGGGCCCGGGTGGTGTTAGGCGGCCGGAGAATCCGGCAAATCATCAGCCGTGAGGGGCAGGTCAGGGTCAGTTTTTCGTTCGTGGAGCCGAAAATTCGGCTGCTGCGGTTATGATCGCCGCCCCAGCCGGCAATCACTGAACTGGCGCGGAGTTCACGGACGGCCCGGGCGATGCCGTCCACCGGGTTGAGATCGACCCGGACCTGGGGTTCGACCTCAATGTCCACAGAGGAGGCGTGGGTCATGCACTGGGCCAGCAGCTTTTCGCCCCGGGAGACGGCATCCTCGGTATCGGTCTGTTCCCGGACAATCGTCAGCGGGTACAGACCGCCGGGAACCGCCGTATCGCGGATGAGAAATGCCAATTCCATCATGCGGGCGGCGGAAACCGGATTGTGAATCGGGATCAGCAGTCTTTGTTCGGTTTGCCGGGAAGCGGACCGGGGGGTGATGACCTCCATGGCCATTTTGCGGCCGAAGGCATCGGTTACCCAGGAGCCGAGGGGCACGGTGACCATGATCATGGCAATGGAGCCGTTCAGGGCGGCTTCATCGAGCAGGCCGGCTTCAAAGCCCACCAGGGCGGCCGCGAGGGTGGCGGCGGCCTGCACCACGGTTAGGCCAAACATGACCGCCCGTTCGGGGCGGGAATAGCCAAAGATCCAGCCGCCGATCCAGGCGGCGATGAATTTGGTGAGGATCACCATGCTCACCATAATGCCAATGACATGCCAGGTGCGCGGATCCCCGATGAGCACCCGGGGATCCACCAGCATCCCCACGGAGATGAGAAAGAAGGGAATGAACAGGGTGTTTCCGGCAAAAACCAGACGGTTCATCAGGGGGCTGTGTTCGGGAATTTGCCGGTTGAAGGCGGCCCCGGCAAGGAAGGCGCCAATGATGGGTTTCATGCGGGCGTATTGTGAAAAATAGGCGCATGCGCAGACAAGGGCGAGCACGAAGAGAAATTGGGCACCGCCGGATTCGGTGACGTTCTGGAAAAACCAGCGGGCGATCCGCGGGATGAGCTGGCTGATGAGGATCACGAGGAGGAAGAGGGCGAGGAACAGGCTGCCCCAGAACATCCAGCCCATTTTTTCACCCTGTGCCGCGTCCACCACCACGGCGAGAACGAGCAGGGCGAGGGTGTCGGTAATGATGGTGGCGCCCACGCTGATGGTGACCGGTTCGCTGCGGTGAATGCCCAGCCGGCTGGCGGCGGGGTAGGCCAGCAGGGTATGGGAGGCAAACATACTGGCCATGAGGATGGCGGCGGTCCAGGTAATGTCGCCGAGCACATAGAACACCGCCACGGCCCCGAGCACCTGGGGCACGATAAACGTCATGAATCCGAAACTGACGCTTTTGCGTTTGGTGCGTGAAAACTGGTAGAGATCAATTTCGAGTCCGGCCAGAAACATGATATAGATCAGGCCGATTTCACCGAACAGGGTGATGGCGCTGGAGCGGACGAGAATATTCAATCCGTGCTCGCCGAGGATCACACCCGCAATCAGGAGGAGCACCAGATCGGGAATTTTGAGTTTGGAGGCCAGCAGCAGAGACACCAAAATCACGGAGATAATGATGGTGAAAATGAGGACGTAATCGGTCACGGGTAACATACCGTGACCATAAGGAGGGATTTGGTTTGGAACAAGCCTTTTGTCCCGGGGCGGTCAGCTTTCCGGCTGAAGGATGGACAGAATCTCCAGAATTTCTTCCCGGGATTTTGCCCTGGGGAGGCGTGCGACGGCTTCGCGGTTGCGGAAGGCTTCCGCAATGCTTGCCAGGGTATGTAAGTGATCGCTGGACTGGAACCCTAATGGGGTGATCAGAACCAGGAGGACCTTTGGCGGGGTTTCCCGGTCGTAAAATGGGTGCTGAATCTGCCCGACGCCGGCGATGAGCACGGGTTTATCGCGGTTGCCGGAGTGGGCGTGAAGCAGGATCATCCCTTCACCGAGTTCAACCGGATGATGCTTCGCGGAGAGGATCAGCTGGGGCAGGCTGTCGTCGATTCGTTCCGCATCGTTCTGGAAACAGGCCTCCAGCATGTGCCGGATGGCGGTTTCCGCTTCGCAGGGATTCGGCAGGCGCAGGCCTGTCACTTCCGGAAAGGCGTCGGGGCCCGGGCCGGGAAGGACCGGCGGGGAGGGCTGCAGTTGTCCGGGAAGAGCGGGAAAGACGACCATGAAATTCACCTGAGGATATTTCGCGGCAATGAGCTCCGGAATCCGGTCCAGCGTGGGGGTCCACAGCATTGAGTTTTTGCGCTCCTGGGGCAGTAGCACCAGGGTGTTCCTGGCAATATCCTCAAACAGGGCTTTCCGGGACTGGGACCAGTTGGCGTGATGCTGGACCTGATATGCACATTTAGGTGCGGCACTTTCGAGACGTGCCTCCAGGTCTCCGGCCTGGTCTCCGTGAAGAAACACCTGCAACTCGACGCCCAGTTGTTTTCCCAGTCGTTTTGCATCCGAAAAGAGCAAATCCACATCACTGCGGTGCTCGGTGAGCGGTGGACACGGCAGCAGGATGCGACTGATGGTGTTCAACGGCGTGAGGATTCGGCAGAGAAAAAGGCGGCTGGGGCAGATTTCCGAGAGTTTGCGGTTTACTGATCCGAAGATTCTGGCGCTGGGGGTGTGCTCGCCGCCCCAGCCGGTGAGGACGATGCTCGCACGCAGGTCTTCGGCCGCCCGGACGATGCCGTCTGCCGGATTGAGGTCCACGCGGACACCGGGCAGAAGCCGTTCATCCGTGGCTTCGACCTGATTCAGGCATTTTGCCAATAATTCCTCGCCTTTTGCCACCGCATCGCCGGTCTGCGTTTGCTGGCGGACAATGGTGGTGGGGTAGAGCGCTCCCGCCCGTGCGGGGTTGCGCAGCAGAAGGCCCAGATCCATCAGGCGCGCGGCGGAAGAGGGATTGGCCACTGAGATGAGAATGCGCTGCTCCTTGCCCTCGGTTTCATGCTCGGGTTCGCTTTTCAGCGCCATGTTCCGTCCAAAGGCCTCCACGCATCCGGCCCCGACGAGTACGGTGACCAGGATCATCCCAATAGCCCCGTTAAGCACCTCGGTGCTCAACAGTTCAACACGCAGACCCACCAGCACCGCCGCCAGGGTGGCGGCCGCCTGA
>PXDP01000421.1 GCA_003565035.1 PVC group bacterium
GGCCAGCAGGGTGACCTCGGAGCGGGTGTCTTCCGGCAGCGAACTGCTCACCCGCACCGGCAGCACCAGGGCCTCATTCACCAGGGTGTAGGAGGGAAAGGCCACCGGTTCGAGGACCAGATCCGGCAGCCGGGTGGTCCGTCCGACCTCCACCGCAAACACCGGCACCTCGCGCTCGGCCAGCCGCAACGCTTCGGGAAGGGGCGAACCCGGCGCATTGTGACCGCCGTCGGACAGCAGCAGCACGGCAGACAAATCCTCCCGCGCGGCAGCCCGGGAAAGACCGCTGCTCAAATCGGTTTCGCGCACGGCTGCATCCTCTTCATGTCCCAGCCGGATCAGATCCAGTTGCACAGCTTCCGCCAGTGCCTCCCAGCCGGGGCGGGTCTGAAGCGCTTCAATCCATTGTTTGCGGGTGGCCCCCTGACCGGCCACTTCGGTGTCCGGGGTGAGCATGGAGTCGGTATCGTCCAGCACCACGGCAATGCGGGCGTTCTCGCTGCGGGCACTCCGGGTGTGAATCTCCGGCTGCAGCAGGGTCAGCAACAGCAGCACGGCACCGAGAAATTTCAGCCCCTCGCTGAGCAGACGGAGGCGTGCAAAACGGGTTTGACGCAGGTGGTAGAGGCTGATGGCCAGATAGATCAAAAAGGCCGTCACCCCCAAAAGGCGGAACGCGGGCGGGGCATTCCAGATCCAGAAGCGCGCGTCGGGGCTCATGCGGCACCTCCGCGGCGGAGCGGCGAACGGACGGCGGGTGCGCGACGGATGTTGAGGGTGAGCAGATACGACTCCACCGCCAGGAAGATCAGCCCCAGGAGGGCCAGCAGCGAGGTCAGTTCCACCCGAGCCTCGCGGCCGCGCGCATCCGCGCTGCGGTCCTCAAACACATTTACGTCAAACGGAGCCGCCCACTCGCGGAGTTCGTCGGGATGGATCTGCGCGGCAGCATCGTGATGCGTGGAGCGGTTCAGGGCCACGACCCGGCCCCGGTGCTCATAGCGGCCGACATGCAGGCGGGGGTCGGCATCCTCCGCGTCCAGCGGCAGCCACTCCTCATCGGCCCGCATCGTCCAGGTTCCCAGGGTGTGGGTGCCTTGCGAAAAGTCGGTCGAGCCCCCTTCGCGGAGGAGGCGCTGGAGGATGGGAACCCAGACAAAGCCCGCATCCAGGGAAGACCAGCCGGGGAGGGGGAGGGTGGCCAGCCGGTAATGTGCGCCGTCTCCCACCGCTTCGCGGGTGAGCAGCGGCGTGCCGTCCTCCAGCCGGGCAAGAACCTCGATGCCCTCACGCTCCTCCGGGGGAACCGCCTGGAAGATCCGCAGCAGATCCATCCGAAGCGGTTCGCGGGCCCGGTCGGCCCCGAGCAAACCGGTGGCTTCATTCCATTCGGCCACCCCCAGACCTTCGTCCCCGAAACCAGCGGAGGCGTTCGCGGCCTGCGGAAGCGAGAGCGCGACCCCGCCCTGTTCCATCCAGGCGGTTTCGGCTTCGCCGGAAGGGGTACCGGCCTCGCGGACGAGCAGATGCACCGCGGAGGAGAGCGGGGTGCGGCGGTCGGTGAGTTCGCGTTCGCCGCTTCGGGGGAGGAGTCCGGCCCGGACAGCCCGCTGCGTGGCGGAATCGTTCAAATCCATGCGGGCCACGCGGACCGCACGCGGGGCGAAGGCGACCGCCACGGTGTTGTCCATGGGATTGCTGTCGGCGGGGAGGGCGAGCAGGGCATGATGAACCTCACGGTTCGGATCGATCGGCAGAACCTGGGTCCATTGAAACGAGCGCCCCTCCACCAGAATGTCCTCCCGGAGACTGAGACCGCCGGTTTCAATTTGCAGGGGAACGCTTTCGGGGTCGCTCCGGTCCCGGTTCAGCCGCAGATCCACCAGCAGGCTGTCACCCTCACGCCGGGGATCCCCGAGAAGCTGCAGGGAGCGGTTGCCGGGATCGGGATCGATCTGCCCCACGTCCAGCAGGCGCAGGGTGACCCGGGCGCGGAGATCGGCCCAGTCCTGCCAGTCGGTGGACAGCCCGCCCTCGGGAATCCAGCTCGCGGCCCGGCGGTCGGTGGCGATCCAGATTTCCGCGCCGGCATCGTCCTCGCGGGCGATTTCCTCCAGGGCGCGGCGAAGCAGGTCCTCCACATTGGCGGGGGCCTGCGCGGGCCGGGTCTGGGGCAGGGATTCGAGGTCGGTGCCGGCCGGAAGAACCGTGCGCTCGCCGGTCGCGGAATCGATCCAGAGCACCTGCGGGCTGCCGCGCCCTTCGCGCAGGCCCTGCTGCACCAGCAGGAGCGCCCGCTCGCGGGAGGAAACGCCGCCGCGGGTCTGCTCCATGCCGGGGGAGCGGTCGAAGAGCACCACAATCCGTTCGGAATCGCGATTGAGAAAACGGGCCAGCCCGCCGCGCGACTGGAGACGGGCCAGGGCGAGCAGAAACACCAGCAGCATCAGACACCGGGCCGCAAGAATCAGCCACTGACGGATTTTGGCGCGGCGCGAGGCGTCTCGGTCCGCCGTGCGCAGAAACATCATCGCCGCCCATTTGACCGTGCGGTAGCGCAGGCGGTTGAGGAGGTGAATGATCACCGGCAGCAGGGCCAGCGGCAGCAGCCAGAGAAAAAGTGGCGACAGGGCGGTCATCGCCGCGCGCCTCCCCGGCCTTTCACGGCCCGGCCGGCATGGCCCAGTAGAAACGCGGTGAGGAGCTGCTCGAAATGCTCATCCACCGGGGCCAGGCGGTGGTCCACATGGTATTTGCGCAGACCCGATCGCAGGGTGGTCATGTGCTGATCCAGTGCCTGCAGATAGGAGGCGTGCACCACTGAGGGATCGGCCACAAGATCCGCACCGCCCTCAAGATCCACAAAGCGGATAGGGCGGGTGAAGTCGAACTGAAGCTCCTGCGGATCGATCAACTGAAAAAAGGTGACCTCATGGCGGCAGAAGCAGAGATGCTGCACCGCGTCGAGCAGTTCGTCGGCGGGCATGAGCGCATCGGAGAGCACCAGGATCTGCGCCCGGCGCTGGACGCGTTCCGCCAGGGCATGAAGAGCCGGAATCAGGGTGGATTCGCCGCGGGGACGGACCGCCTCAAGTTCGTGAAAGATGTTCTGCAGATGGGAAGGGGCCTGACGTGCGGGTAGATCGGTGTCGGTATCCTCTCCGCAAAGATGCAGCCCCACCGCGTCGCCCTGTTTCACCAGCATGTAGGCCAGATGCGCCGCCAGCGTGCGGGCGTAGTCAAAACGAGGGCCGTGCCCGGAGTCGAAGGCCATGGAGCCGCTGCAGTCGAGCACCAGGTAGGCGCGCAGGTTGGTGTCGGCCTCGAATTCTTTAATGTAAAATCGGTCACTGCGGGCATACACCTGCCAGTCGATGTGCTTGATGTCATCGCCGGGCACGTATTTGCGGTATTCCGCGAATTCGACGCTGGCCCCGCGGGTGGCGCTGCGGTGCATGCCGGTGACCGGACCGAGCATGGGGGCGCCCGCCTGCAGGGGCATGCGGGACAGACGGGACAGCACGCCCGAATCCAGAAGCGGTTTGGAGGAGGAGTCGCGGGCGGCCACAGAAATCAGGCCTTGTGGAGTTCTTCCTGAAGGCGGGCAATCACATCCGCAGAGGTCAGCCCTTCCGACTGGGCATGGAAATTGGTGAGAATACGGTGGGAAAGCACCGGTTCGGCCACCGCATCCACATCCTCGATCTGCACCAGCAGACTGCCGCGCAGCACCGCGCGGGCTTTAGCACCGAGCACCAGATACTGCAGGGCCCGCGGCCCCGGCCCCCACATCACCATTTCACCGACCCAGGCCGGACTGTCCGGCTGACCAGGCCGGGCACTGCGCACGAGTTTCACCACGTGCTCATAAACATGGTCCGCCACCGGAACCCGGCGCACCACCTCCTGCGCCTCCAGAATCTGTTCCCCGGTCAGCACCGCCTCCAGGCGGACACTGCCGCCGCCGGTGGTTTCCCGGGCAATGCGGATTTCCTCTTCGTAGCTTGGATATTTTACGTCGATCAGAAACATAAAGCGGTCAAGCTGCGCTTCGGGCAGGGGATAGGTGCCTTCCTGTTCGATGGGATTCTGGGTGGCGAGCACAAAAAAAGGTTTGTCGAGGGTGAAGGTGTGGTTTCCGGCGCTGATGCGGTGCTCCTGCATGGCCTGCAACAGGGCCGCCTGCGTTTTCGGCGGGGTCCGGTTGATCTCATCAGCAAGTACAATGTTGGCGAAAATAGGCCCCTTCATAAATTCAAAGGCACGGTGACCTTCTTCGGTCTGCTGCAGGATGTCGGTGCCGGTGATGTCCGAGGGCATCAGGTCGGGGGTAAACTGAATGCGGCTGAAGTCCAGGGACATCAGATCCGCCAGAGACTGAATCAGCAGGGTTTTCGCGAGACCGGGCACGCCCACCAGCAGCCCGTGGCCCCGGGCGAGGAGGCAGATGAGCAGCTTCTCGATGACATCCTCCTGGCCGATGATCACCCGGCCCAGTTCGGTGCGCACGCGGTCCATGCGTTCGCGCAGCGCCTGAATGGCCTGAAGGTCTTTGTCATTCACTTGATCCAATGCGGGAGTCGAAACACTGTCCATAAAATATATCCTGATTAAGAAGCTTGCGTATGCGGTCTACAACATATCAGCAAATCCCCGGATGCAATCTAAAAAGGGGAAATTAAAAAACAAAAAAACCGTCAGGCAACTGACGGTTTGGTCGACGTAAGGCGGCAACGCCTTTTTTCGCCTTACTTATCGGCAAACATCGCGGCGGTTTTGGCCGGATATTTCAGCAGATCGCGCACTTCTTTGGGATTAAGTTTGGCCACTTCGGCCTCGCTCATGCCCAGGCCGACCAGGCGTTCGCGGTGCTGGCGCTGGCGCTGCAGTTTGGCGCTTCCGCCCTTGGAAGGGCGGGTGATGACGGTTTTGGTGAATTTGCGTCCGATACCCATGGTAAAATTTCCTAAATTGAACGTGAAAAAGATCTGCGCAGTGCAGAAGGTTGAGAAGTCGCTTCTATGCAGTGTTTACGGCGGCTTGGCAAGCGGAAACTCTGAAAACTTCCTTGGATGGACACATGTCACGGACGCATCTTACAATGGGTTTTCGTATACCGTAGCTGCAACGGTCCCCAGTTGCAGAACAAATCACCGCCAATCATTTCGAAGCTGGGGACAGCTTCGACGACGAACAACCGGATCTTTCCGTGATTATGAGATACGCCAACCCGGAGGTGAAGCGAACGATTTTCCGATCATCGGAAAACAGGCGGGTTGATTTTCCGATGATCGGAAAACGTTCACGGACGCCGTTTCATGGATAACCGGTCCAGGGGCCTCCGGAATCACGGTAGTTTTAACGTCGCATAATATATATTATGTATAATACCGTATTCTATAAAACGTTCGTAATCAACTAATTAAGTATGCTGTGGATAAATATTGTCAGTAACTGTGGAAATCAGGTCTGACGTGCGGCGGCTTTGCGGAGAACCTGTTGCCGCTTCCAGGTTTCGATCCATCCCTGCGTGCGGAACGCGCGGCGGAAACGCCGCTGCAGGTCTTCGTCGGGTTCCAGCCGCTCGGGAAACACCGGCGCGTCCACGGCATCGTCGATGCGGTCGAGCCGGTGATAAGGATTGTGGAACGTGTTCATCCCGCTTCCGTCGTAACCGATGTGCCTGACGTAGGATCGGCGCGGCAGCACCGAATACC
>PXDP01000050.1 GCA_003565035.1 PVC group bacterium
CCCGATCTGGACGGCCGCGTCGTCGTCCTGGGCCAGCAATTTCTCGGGGACGGTTCCGCCATCCGCATTGTCAACGATGAGGATGCTTCGGAATGAACCTGCCGAAATTTTCTGTCCACCACCCCATTTTCGCCACCATGGTCACGCTCATGGTCGTGGTCCTGGGCGCCACCTCCCTGAGCCGCCTGCGCATCGATCTGCTGCCGGAAATTGAAACCACCACCCTCTCCATCCGCACCGAATACACCGGCGCCAGTCCGGAGGTCGTCGAACGGCTCATCACCCAGTTCATCGAGGAGATCGCCTCCTCGGTTCCCGGCGTCGAGGAAATCACCTCGGTCTCCTCCGAAGGCTCTAGCATTGTCACCGTCCGCTTCACCTGGGGCACCAACGTGGACAGTGCCGCCATCGACATGCAAAGCGCGATCGAAAACGGTCTGCGCCGCCTGCCCGACGATGTAAGGCCCCGCATTTTCAAATTCGACATCAATCAGTTTCCTGTGGTCCTTCTCGGGGTGGCCAGCGATATGGATCCCGTGGATCTCACCTCCCTGATTGACGACGAACTCCGGGTCCGCTTCTCCCGCGTCCCCGGCGTGGCCCAGGTGGACATCTGGGGCGGCTTCGACCGCGAAATCCGTATCGAACTCCTTCCTGAACGAATCAAAGCCCTGGGGATTTCCCTCAACAGCATCCGGCAAACCCTGATGAATGCCAACATCGACCTGCCCGCCGGCCGCATTGAACAGGGGCTCTTCGAGAGTACCCTCCGCGCCCCGGCCCAGTTCAGCACCCTCGATGAAATCCGCAACACCGTCGTCACCTGGCAGGACGGTGCCCCGGTGCTGCTCTCCCAGGTTGCGGATGTGCGCGACACCTATGAGGAACTCCGCCGCATCATTCGCATCAACAACGAAACCGGAGTACGTCTCGCCATCCGTAAACAGCCCGAAGCCAACACCGTGGAGGTCGCCCAGGGCGTTTTTGCGGAAATCGACCGCATCAACCGCGATTATCCTCAGGTGAACGTGGTGCCGGTCATCGACCAGGGCAATTTCATCGAACGCTCCATCGCCAACGTCACCCGCTCGGTGATTTACGGCGGCGGCCTGGCGGTCATCGTACTGCTGGTGTTTCTCCGCAACATCCGCAGCACCGTCGTCATCGCCCTTTCGATTCCGATCTCGGTGATCGCCACCTTCGCGCTGATTTATTTCGGCGGCTTCACCCTCAATCTCATGACCCTCGGGGGACTGGCCCTGGGCGTCGGCATGATGGTGGACAGTTCCGTGGTGGTGCTGGAAAACATTTTCCGACGCCAGGACGAGGACAATGAAGACCCCGTCACCGCCTCCATTGCCGGGGCAAACGAAGTTGCGGCCGCCATCGTGGCCAGTACCCTGACCACCCTGGTCATTTTTCTGCCCATGGCCTTTATCCAGGGCATTGCCGGCATTCTCTTTCAGGAGCTGGCTCTGGTGGTCGTTTTTGCACTCGTCTGCTCGCTCATGGTCTCCCTGAGTCTGGTGCCCATGCTGGCCTCCAAGCTGCTGACCTCGCCCGAGCACCGGCACGAGGCCCGCAAACCCTGGATGGACACGCTCGCGACCCGCATTGAGGATCAGTTCAAAGAAATCGACCGACAGTATCGTGATTTGCTCCTTTCCGTGCTCAAACGCCCCTGGTGGACGGTGGCTGCGGCGGTCATCCTGTTGCTGAGCAGCACCTTTCTGTTGCGCTATATCGGCAATGAGTTTCTCCCGCCCAGCGACGAAGGCGAAGTCCGCATCAGCGGCGAAATGGAGGTTGGCACCCGCCTCACTCTGGTCGATGAACTCTCGAAGCGCGTGGAGTCGATTGTGGTCGAGGCTGTACCGGAAAAAACCGCCTGGGTCACCAGTATCGGGGCCAGCCGCCGGGGTGGCAGTTTTTCGCGCATGGACATGCGACTTTCTCTCACCCCCGCCACCGAGCGGGACCGCTCCAACGTGGAGATTGCCAACGCGCTCCGCCGCGAACTGGACGGGAAGATTCCGGGCATGACCGTCCGCACCCGCGCGCCGCAGGGTCAGTTCCTCCTCAACCGCCTCCTCGGCGGAGATGAGGGCTTCACCGTCGAAGTCCGCGGCTTTGATCTGGCGCGTCTGGATCAAATCGCCAATGACTTCGCGGAACGGATGCGCGACATTCCGGGGGTCACCGATGTGCAGCTCTCCTCCGACATCGGCCTTCCCCAGCAGGAGGTGCGCATCGACCGCGAAAAAGCCTCCGCCCTCGGATTTCAACCCGCCGACATCGCCCGCTTTCTGGAAACCACCATGGCCGGGAGCACCGCCGGGGATTTTCAGGTGGACGGCAATTCGTTTCCCATCCGTATGCAGCTCCGGAACGCGGAACAGCTCTCGCCCGAGGAGATTCTCGACCTCACCCTCACCAATCCAGCCGGACGCCAGGTCGCCCTCCGCAATCTGCTCACCATTGAGAGCGGTACCGGCCCCCTGCTCATTCAGCGCAAGGAGCAACAGCGCTATGTGGACGTGAACGCCAACATCAGCGGACGCGACACCGGATCGATCGCCCGGGACGTGCAGGCCATCATTTCCGACACCGTACTGCCCGAAGGCTACGCCCTCCGCATCGCCGGCAATTACGAAGAACAGCAGCAGTCCCGCAACGAACTGCTGCTCTCTCTCGGGCTGGCCCTCCTGTTCGTGTACATGGTGCTGGCCTGTCAGTACGAATCGCTGGTGAATCCCTTCATCGTCATGGCCGCCGTACCCATGGCCGCGATCGGCGTGCTCGTCACCCTCTTTCTCACCAACACCACCCTCAATCTCCAATCCTACATCGGCTGCATCATGCTGGCGGGGATTGTGGTGAACAACGCGATTCTGCTGGTGGACCAATCAAGCCAGCTCGTCAAACAGGGCCAAAGCGTCCGAGATGCGGTTGCCGAAGCCGGCCGCCGCCGCCTGCGGCCCATTCTCATGACCACCCTGACCACCATTCTGGCGCTGATTCCCCTCGCCCTCGGCATTGGCGAAGGAGCCGACGCCCAGGCGCCACTGGCCCGCGCCGTGGTCGGCGGTCTCGCCGGGGCCACCCTCATCACCCTCCTGCTCATTCCCGTCGTCTTCACCCTCGTCCATGGCGGATCTAAATCCCAATCGTAATCCTAATCCTAATCCTAATCGTAATCCTAATCATAATCCTAATCGTAATCGAAATCCCCCCCCAAACATTTCATCCTCTCCACACCCCATGCCCACCCTCTGCCCGCAACCAAATGTCTCCCCCCACCCGCAGTCCCGAACAAGCGCGCGGCGGCGGCACAGCATGGTGAGTTTGGGCCTGACGCTCCTCCTCTCCGCCTGCGCCACCCTGCCCGATCCGGCGGAGCTGGACAAGCTGCCCGCCGCCGAGGCCGACCCCGTTCCGGTGCCGGCCGACCTCAGCCTTGAGGAGGCCGTGCGCATGGCCCTCCTGCACCATCCCGACCTGCGCATTCAGGAATTCGAACCCCTGATTGCCGGCACCTTTTTCCGTCGCGAAGAGGCCCGCTTTTCCCCTGAACTCTTCGGTGAGGTCTCCCGCCGCGAGATCCGCAGCAGCGAAACCGCCCGCGCCACCGGGGAACAGTTCAACGCCGAAATCGAGCAGACCCGCCTTCAGGCCGGCCTCCGGCAGCAGCTCACCACCGGAACCGACCTCGAACTCTCCGCCCTCCAGCTCTCCGAATCCTCCAACCGCGCCCCCGAACAGGAGGAGGCCCGCGTAACCCTCTCCCTCACCCAGGCCCTCCTCCAGGGCCGGGGCCGCGAAAGCAACCTCCTCGGCATCCGCCGCGCCCGGCTGGATCTCGACATCTCCGAAGCCGAACTCAGCGCCTTTACCGAAGCCGTGGTCGCCGAAGTCGAAACCGCCTACTGGAACCTCTGGCTGGCCCGGCAAACCATCCGCATCAGCGAAAACGCCCTCGAAGTCGCCGAAAAACAACTCCAGGAACTCCGCACCCGCATCGAAGTTGGAAACCTTCCCCGCAATGAAGAAGCGGTGGCCATGACCGAAGTCTCCAGACGCCGGCAGGTGCTCATCGACGCCCGTGCCAACCTCACCGCCCGGCAACTCCAGCTCCTGCAGCTCATCGCCCCGGACCAGACGCTCTCCGCCTCCCTGAATCCCGAGACCACCCCCGCCCTTCCCCGGGACGATCCGACGGACCGCCCCGAAGACCACACGCTTCTGGCCCTCCAGTCCCGCTTCGACCTCCGCGAGGCGCAGCTCCGCGCCGAACAGCGCCGGCTCGACACCCAGCTCACCCGCAACGGCCTCCTCCCCCGCCTCGACTTCTTCGCCACCCTCTCCAAAACCGGTTTCGGACCCGATACCAGCGACGCCTGGTCCGATCTCGACGGCGACGGATACGATGTGCAGGCCGGTCTGAGACTGCAGCGGAGCCTCGGCAACCGCCCCGAAGACAGCCGCGATCTCGAAGCCCGTTTCCGTCAAGCCCGTGCGGACCTCGCGATTGAAAACCTCAAACACCGCATCCGCAGCGACGTGCACCTTGCCCTCAACGAACGCGACCGGGCCCGGCAGCAGGTTGACGCTGCCGCCGAAACCCGCCGCCTGCAGGAACTCACCGTCGCCGCCGAAATCGAGCGCTTCGAAGCCGGCAGCGGCACCGCCCTCATGGTCGCCCAGGCCCAGCGGGATCTGCTCAGTGCCCAAATCGAAGAACAGCGCGCCCGCGTCCAGGCCCGCCTCGCCCTCCTCCGCCTCCACCGCGCCGACGGCAGCCTCCTCGACCGCCGCGGCATCGGGCGGTAAATTAAGTTGCGCATCTCAAAGTTTCATACTAAACTTAAACGTATGACAAATTCCATTTTATCCCCCAAATACCAAATCGTCATCCCAAAGGAGATTCGTAAGTCTATGAATCTTCATCCGGGACAGCGCCTCCAGTTCGCAGTGAAAGACGGGAATATTGAAATCCGCCCCGTCCTTACACCCAGGCAACTCGTCGGATTCCTTTCCGACTGCGCCGACATCCCTTTTGAACGTGAAAAAACCGATCGTCCTCTGTGATGAGACCCGTATGCCTTGACAGCTCTGCGTGGATCGAAATTGCCCATAATGGCCCGAATGCCGAGGCCTTTTTAAAGGCGGTGCATGCAATGGATCAGGTCATTGTATCCACAATCACATTCTACGAGGTCTATAAATACACCCTAATCCGGGCAGATGAAACACGCGCACAACAACTCGCTGATCTTTTGCAACAAGGACACGTCGTCCCCCCCGACACACAAATCGCCATTGCTGCCGCCAAAGTTGGCCAGCGACATAAAATTGCCATGGCCGATGCACTCATTTATGCCACTGCCATCGCACATAACGCCACCCTATGGACCCAGGACGCCGACTTCAAAAAACTGCCCCAGGTTAAATTCCTTCCGAAACCCGCCCTCTGATTTCTCATGTGAGAGCGCGAGCTTTTATTTTGGCAGGTATTTTAAAGACCACGAATGGCAGAGCCGTCCCGCGAATGCTAAAAAAAAGATCGCAGATTCAAATGCGTCAAGAGACAAATTCTATACATCTTAACAGTGACGAGCCCGCCATCCCGCTTGCCGGGGTGGAGGCAACGGTCAACAGATTACGGCCTATCCCATCTCCCCTCCCCGGGTCCCGCGCCGCAGGCGCGGGACC
>PXDP01000204.1 GCA_003565035.1 PVC group bacterium
AAGGTCGAGGAGCAGTTCGGGAAGTTGCTGCAAAATACCCTTCAAGCAGAGGAGGGGCTCCAGGGATGAGCAAACCCGTCGTCAGCCGATACACCGTTGCGAAAGGCGTCGAGGGCGAGTTTGAGCCCGGCTCCAGAGGCCGGGTATTGCGGAATCGGCTCGGCATTGTCCACAAACGGGAGATGGACCGCCTGGAATTCGAAGCCTTGATTGCTGTCCAGGAGCGTTATTACAATCTGATCGAGGACAACACCCGCTTTACCGCCGAACTCATTTGCCGGATGCACAGGGATTGGCTGGGGGATTTGTTTTCCTGGGCCGGTGCGTACCGCACGGTGGAGCTGTCCAAAGGTGGCTTCAGATGGCCTCCGGCACGCCTCGTTGCCCAAAATATGGACCATTTGGAAGCAAACACCTTGAAAGCATGCACACCCTGCCACGGGGAAACGACCCGGGAGATTGCTCTCAGAATGGCGGAAGTTCACGCCGAGTTGCTACTGGTTCACCCTTTCCGGGAAGGGAACGGACGACTGGCCAGGTGGATCGCGGATCTCATGTCGCTGCAGGCGGGACTTGGACTGCCCGATTACGCGCTGTCTGGCAGGGGCAGTGTCAAGCGAAGGCAGGATTACCTCGCCGCCGTTCAACACGGCTATGCACAGAATTACAGGCCTTTGACGGACTTTTTCCTCACCGCATTGGAAAGGAGCGCCCTGTGAATGCTCTCCTCGGTCAGGCGGGCCCCCTCGAAGCGACTGCTGTCCGCGGCACGCCGGACCGTCACCGCGTGAAGATCGCGGCGCTGACGCAAATGAGGGTTGATTTCGCTGAGCTTGGCCATGAGAAAACTTTGTGTGGTATGTTTCATGAATACCCTTTTTCTCGGGTTTTGAAAGAAATATTCTGCTTTAAACCCCTGTCTGAACTTCAAAACGAAACCACTTGTGAAAAATATCGACATATCGCCAGAACGTGTCGAAATCATCGACACAACGGCCAAAGGAAGAACACTGGCCCACATTTCCGACCCTCGGAACGCCTAAAAACCCGATTTCCGATGCTCGGAATGCCGATTGTACATGCTGTGCACATGCGTCGCGTAGCGACGAAAACAGGCATAGCCGTGGGTTTCAACCCACGGACACCCGTACCCTACACACGGTTTTCGTCGCGTAGCGACGGCTCAGGGACCTGGGGATTTCAATCCCACCAACCGCAAGAGGAGGTTGAAACCTCCAGGTCCCTCCATCGTCGCTACGCGACGGAACCCCCTTCTCCCACCCTGACCCGTGGGTTGAAACCCACGGCTACGCCTGGACCGTCGCTACGCGACGCATTCCGGCCCTCCCTCTTTGCACGCCAGACCTCATTTTCGCCTTTCAAACCCATCCTTTTCCTTGTTGGATAACATTCTTCATTCGTCACTCTACATTCGTCACTCGTCACTCGACACTTCCCCCTCCCATGCCTGCCAAAAAGAAACCCAAAACCCCCAAATCCATCGAAACCCTCACCCACGCGGAGGAGAAGCGGCGGAACATCCCCACCGCCGAATTCCAGGCCATGGTCGAGCGCGGGGAGGCGGACCCGCTCACCGTCGCCTACGAGCGCCGCAACCGCGACCTCGATCCCCAGCTCACCGATTACGGTTCCATCTTCGTCCAGATCGGCGATGAAAACGTTCACCGCTTCCGGGCGTTTATGGAGCAGTTAACTTTGCGTGATTCACAAATACTTACCAAGGTAGCAGCATGAAATTCTGGGTTGGTGTCACGGACAACCAATGGTTTGAGTTTCTTTCCAAGAGAAATAAATCAGAAAAGATGCTGAACAAGATCCGACCATCGGATGCACGCTTTTGACAAATTGGAGGCGGAAGGCCTCTGCACCCTCGCCACCCTCTACGCGCGGCTGCGTCCGGTGGAGATCGGCCTCTTTGTGCGCGACGAGGCTCAGCGTCCCCGAGCCGAAGCGGTCGCCGCTGCATTGGGCCTTCCCAGCCGAAACGCCCTCGAAAACCCCGAAGACGCCGCCGAGCGCCTGGCCATCGGCACCATGCATCTCGCCAAAGGCCTCGAATTCCGCGCGGTGGCTGTGATGGCCTGCGACGACGAAGTGATTCCCTCCCAGTCCCGCATCGAACAGGTCGGCGACACCAGCGACCTGGAGGAGGTCTACAACACCGAACGCCACCTGCTCTACGTCGCCTGCACCCGCGCCCGCGAACACCTCCTCGTCACCGCCACCGACCCCGCTTCGGAGTTTTTGGGGGATCTGGTGGAAACAAGGCCGGCGTAGGGAGCAGGTATTCAGGTCGTAGCCATCCAGTATTCCCCGATCCTATGGGGTTGAAACCCCCAGGTCCGTCAGGCGACGCTACGCGGCGCATTCAGATTGCTCGTTTCCGGTCCGTGGGTTGAAACCCACGGCTACGCGTCGGCTGTCGCTACGCGACAAAAAGTCTTCACCAGAAATGAAAGTCCTCGATATTTTGAGGAGTGGCCGACATGCCCCAAAACAATTCGCGTTCCTTCGCGGTTCTAAAATTCCAGAACCATTTCAAAATTAGCGTTTATAGCGATTAAATTCATGCACCGTACATAGATTGGCATAGAATAAACGCTATGATCACCAAACGAAACAACCGATTAGATCCCTCTGAGATTCCCGAGGAGGCACTGGATCAACTGGCAGGACTGTTTGCGAAGTCCGGGCACGTGGCGTTGATTGACGACCAGGGAAACCACACTCATATTCCCGAAGCCTTGTTCGCCCATTTCGCCCGCATCGTCCGGTTGCTGTCGGAACGCAAGGCGGTGGTGCTGGAGCCGGAAGACGAGACCTTCACCACCCAGGCGGCTGCGAACTACCTCGGCATGTCGCGCCAGCATTTCGTGAACCTGCTGGAAGACGGTCGTATCTCCTTCCACAAGGTTGGCTCCCACCGCCGGGTCACCTTCAAAGACCTGCTGGCCTTCGAGCGGGAACGCGAGCAGCAGCGCCGCAAAACCCTGGATGACTTCACCGATGAGGTCCTCGCCGCGGATTTGTATTTCCCCAAAGAAGGCAACAGCGAAAAGAAATGAAGGCTGATTTCCGGCATTGACTTTGATTTATATCGAGTTTATCCAGTTATACATGAAAACGAATATAACCTGCTATAACTTACTATAACATGAACCCGATTCACAACCCTTTTTCTCCGGGTGCGGGTTCCCCGCCGCCTGAACTGGCCGGACGTGGTCCCATTCTGGAACAAGCCCGCATTCTCCTGGGACGGATTCGACTGGGCCGGGCTGAGAAGAGTCTTTTACTGATCGGTCTGCGCGGCGTGGGGAAGACCGTGCTTCTAAACGAGATCCGAACTATGGCCCGTTCGACTGACTATCGGGCGGTTTTGATCGAAGCCCACGAAAACAAGCCCCTGGGGCCCCTCATTGCCTCCCAAATGAAAACCGTGTTGTTTGAGTTGGACCGGATCGCCGGGGCCGGGGACAAGGCAAAGCGGGGATTGAGGGTCCTTCGCAGTTTTATCGGTGGCTTGAAATTGTCCATGGGGGAGGTGGAAATCGGGTTGGACATTGACCCGGAGACGGGCGCGGCGGACAGTGGCGACATCGAACAGGACCTGCCGAATCTGTTCGAGGCCCTGGGAGAGGCCGCCAAAGAACGGGATAGCGCCGTCGCGGTGCTGATCGATGAGATCCAGTATTTCAGCCAGCGGGAATTGGGCGCGTTGATCATGGCGATGCACCGCATGCAGCAAAGGCAGTTGCCCGTGGTGCTTGTGGGCGCCGGCCTGCCGGTGCTTCCGGGTCTGGCCGGCGAATCTAAATCCTATGCCGAGCGGCTTTTTGCCTTTCCGGATGTGGGGGCCTTGTCCAAAGAGGATTCCTTCAAGGCGATCCGGGAGCCGTTGCAGGCGGCCGGGGTTCAGGTGGAATCGGAAGCCTTGGAGCAAATCCATGTCCTGACCAAAGGATACCCCTACTTCATCCAGGAATGGGGCTATCAGAGTTGGAATCATGCCATCGGCAGCCCCATCAAGAAACAGGATGTTCTGGACTCCACCGCAACGGTCATCTCCCGCCTGGACCAAAACTTCTTCCGTGTCCGCTTTGACAGGCTTACCCCGGGCGAGAAAAACTTTCTTCACGCCATGGCCAAACTCGGTCCGGAGGCCCAACGCTCGGGGGATATTGCAAACACTCTGGGCGTGAAAGTGACTAGCATTGGCCCCGTGCGTGCAAAGTTGATGAAAAAGGGCATGATCTACAGCCCGGCCTACGGCGACATGGCATTCACGGTTCCCTTGTTTGATGAATTCATGAAACGGGCAATGCCTTGACCCAATGTCAACGCGTTTAACCTCACAATGACCTTCCTCCTCGCAGACACCTTTACCGACAGCCTATCCCGCCTCACCGGCGAGGAGCAGAAAGCGATCAAAACCACGGCCTTAGACTTGCAGATGAACCCGGCAAATTCAGGGAATCATCCTCTACACTTGCTGGGGGCCGCCGCAGGATGCGGCACCTCCGGTTGTTTTTCGGGCGGGGGTGACCTGTTAAGTTGAGCGGGGCTTTTTTGCCTTCATTTCCATTGTTTTCCGATGATCGGAAAAGCATTCGCGCGGTTTTCCGATCATCGGAAACCGGGTGTTAAGTCATGGGTTGTTGAGGGTGCCTGTTCGAGTCTCTTTTCCTGCAGGAGACACCCGTACATTGAATAACACCCAAATATCCGGGACAGGCTCAAATTTACCGGGTTTACTGTCAACCGGGGTTGAGCTTGCCGCGAGGACTTCTCTGGAGGAAGCTTGACGGATCAAATCGACGACAATCCTGATTCGAAAACCCTGATAGAAGGAGACGCAAGATGATAAGGATGGCTGGTATACTGCTTATGTTTTTCGCTGCACGGATTCCCGTACAGGCGGAGATTTTAGTGAAGAATTTTGACATGGCCGAAATTGGGGAACATGGTTTTCCAGCGGAATGGCGGATTTCCCATCCCTTCCATCTGGAACGCAATGACACGACCGTCTCCCGCGAAATGATCACGGAGGGACAGAATGCATTTCCTGTTCTGAGAATCCTCAAGCCGACCCCAAACGATAATGTGGCTCTGGGCGCACAGGACATTGACATTCCGGACGGAACCCGGGCATTATATATTCAGACACGCATGCGTGCCCGGAATGTGAAACACGGCACAAAATTCTGGCATGCGCCCGGCGTGGGGGTCTCTTTCCTGTTTGGGGAGGGGCGGGCAAGGTCCGGAAATATTGATCAGTGGATCAAGGCGCCGGAGGGCGATTCGGACTGGACCCTTTACGAGACCACGATTGAAGTGCATGACAACGCCTCCAAAGCCAGCATTGCGGTGGTTGCGCATGAATGGAGCGGGATCCTGGATATCGACTGGATCCTGGTTCGGGCCATTTCCTCAAACGAAGATTGATTTCACCCAATAATTTTCGCATATGATTTGAATGAAACCGATCTCAGAGATGTTTGCGTCCGTCCGGGGGGTGATTTTTGATATGGACGGCGTCCTGTGCGATTCCGAGCCGCTGATCGCGGAGGCGGCCTGCCCCCGTCCTGTTTTGATGTGTGCGTGACCGGGGATGATGTTTCCCGCAAGAAACCCGATCCGGAAACCTTTCTGACCGCCGCGTCGCGATTGGGCCTGGACCCGGCGGTCTGT
>PXDP01000117.1 GCA_003565035.1 PVC group bacterium
GACGGCATTGGGGAATGAGGTGGGCGTGGATCATAAGACGATTCAAAGCTGGATCTCGGTTCTGGAGGCCGGATTTTTGGTTTGCCGGCTTGCGCCTTATTTTAAAAATTGGAACAAGCGGGTGGTGAAACAGCCCAAGCTGATTTTTTTGGATTCGGGTGTGTTATGCTCGCTGCTGGGCATACGCCACGAACAGGATTTGCTGACGCATCCGCTGCGCGGAGCGATCTTTGAGAGCTGGGTCGTGTCCGAGGCCGTGAAGACACAGTTCAACCAGGGGCTGCGGCCTGCGGTTTATTATTGGAGGGATCACAGCGGGCATGAAATTGATCTGATCCTTGAAAGCCGGGGCCGGATCCATGCGGTTGAAATTAAATCCGGAGAAACCGTGCATGCTTCCTGGCTGGAAGGCTTGAAGTGGTTCAGGGAGGTGGCCGGACCCCAAATGGCGTCGGCAAAAATCGTTTATGGCGGCGATCGCCCCGCCATTCGCAGTGAAATGGAAGTGGTTCCATGGCGCACCTTTGGGAACCGTATCTTTGAAACCCTGGAGTAAACCCTATGGCATACCGTATTGATGAACAGGTGGTGCGCGGTGAAATTGATAACCGTGTGAAAGGACAGGTGGTTGGAACGATCTGGCTGGAAGGGCGGGAGGATCCGCTGACGCTGGAGCTGCGGGGGAATCCGTGGCGCGATCTGGCGGGTCATGTGCTGCGCTTTTCCAATCCGAAACCGCGGGGGGGCCTTCCGGAGGGGCTGGCGACGGTGCAGACGGGTCAGGTGGGGGATATTACGGCTTCGCGCAAGGTGAAGGTGCTGGAATGTTCGATGGATGAATTTGTGGAGCACTACAAGCGGCGCACGCCGTTTCCCTGGCACTGGGGGAATTCCCTGTATTTGGAATGGTACAGTGAATATAATGGCCGGGTGGTGATTGAATCCTCTGACTACACGCTGGAACTGGCGGGAGAGGCGGCCTGGACGATGACGCCGGAGGAGGAGCGGGCGCAGGCGGTAGAAAATGAGAAAGCCATGGCGGGGTTTATGGGGGATATGGCCCGGATGCTGGAATTGATGCCGGACGAGGAGGAGGATACGGAGATCCCGGAGGTTGAGGCGGAGGCGGATGCCTGGGATGCGACGCTGAATCTTCTGTTTGACCGCACGGATGCCCGCCTGCGCGCGGAGGGACTGGAGGATAATTTCGAGGCGAGGGAGCGGATTTACGAGGAGGAACGCGAAAAGCTGCGCCGGGAGCGGGGGGAACCGGAGCCGGAACCGCCCACGCCGGAGGAGATTGCCGAGCAGGAGCGCTGGGTGGCGGAAATGAATGCCATCTGTGAAGAGGCGATGAAGGAGGTGGAGACCCATCCGCTTCCGGAGCCCGAGCCGCATCCGTTGCGGGTGTTCACGTTTGAGCTGGGACTCCAGATTCACAAAGAGATTGAGGATGGCGGCTGGATACCGGAAGGGGCCCCGGAGGAGCATCCGTTGCATGAAGTGCATTATGGGGTCACGTTTGCCGGTGCCAAGCTCGCCGGAGCCCTGGGGCATTTCGAGTATGGGGACCGCACGTGGCCGCCGGACGCGTGGGTCGCGGGCGATGTGTTGGTGCGGTTGAAAAAGGCCCGCGGCTATTTGCGGGACGCTCTGGCGGGTCTGGACGCCAGTGAAGAGCAGCGTCTGGCTCCCCAGGAATGGATTTCGAGTATCCGCCCGCATGTGGAGCACATCCTGAATGAGGTCCTGCGGCTCATAGAGGAGGCGCGCGGGGCGAATTCAGACTGAATAACTTTCTGAGCCCGATCTGTTTCCGTTGTCCAGGGTTTACAAATTCTCCTGCTCAAATGCTGCGTACTCGTTGATGAGCTGGTCGTAGATGGCGGCGGCTTGGGGATCGGGCGCGACTTTGGAGCCGGGGAGGGGTTGGGTGAAGGGGCCGACGATATCCGGCCATGGGGTCTGTGTGAAGGCCTGGGCGGCCCGGAGCGCGGCGCCGAGGGCGGCACCGTTGGCCGTTTCCTGACGATACACGGGGGTGTTGTGGACATCGGCCATGATGCGGAGAATCTCGGTGTTGGCGGAGGCTCCGCCGGTGGCGTAGATGCAGGCGGGTTTTTCGCCCATCCAGGCGCTGTGGAGGCGCATGGACATCATTTGGGCTTCGACCACGGCGCGGCAGTTGGCATCGCCATCCTGTTCGTCAAGGTTTTTGCGTTTGACGCCGGGGGCGGGGACGCGGGGGACGATTTCGGGGTCGAACCAGGGGAGCATGAGTTTGCCCTGGTTGCCGACGGGGGTGTCGCGGAGGGCCTGCGAGAAGCGGTCCCAGTCGTAGCCGTACTGGTCTTTTACCTTTTCGCGGGCGAGGGAGCCGTTTTTGAAGCAGATAAGGCTCATGTAGCCGCCGGCGGGGGAGCCGAAGACGTGGCCTTCGCCGCGGGGATCGGTTTCGCAGGCGGACATGGCGCCGAAGAGGGTGTCGCTGGTGCCGAGGCTGATGGCGATCATGCCGGGGCTGACGAGGCCGGTGCCGATGAGGCTGCACGGGTTGTCGCCGGACCAGATGACGGCTTTGCAGGCGGGGTTGAGGCCGTAGCGGAGGACGAGGTAGGGGTTGACGACTCCGAGAACGGTGTCGGAGGCGGCGATGGGGGGGAGTTTTTGCCGGAGATCGGGGGCGGTGGCTTCGAGGGCGGCGGGGTGCCAGGTGAAGCCGGCGATGTCCATGAGGTTCATGCCGGCACCGTCGCCGACGTCTATGGGGGAGATTTGTCCGGCGACGAGGGAGGACATGAGGGAGCTGACGAGGGCGATATGGCCGGTCTGTTTGTAGGCCCCGGGCTCCCGTTTGGCAAATTTGCGGATCTGCGGACCGGTGAAGCGCTCGAAGGCATCGGAGCCGGTGGCGGCAACGGTGGCGTCTTTGCCGCCGAGCACGGCGCGGATTTCTTCGCATTCGGCCGAGGTGCTGCTGTCCATCCAGACAGGGGAGGAGGGGCGGCTGAGGACGCGGGCGAGGTTGTCGGCGAGGGTGCCGTTGAGGTCCATGTCGCGGAACTGTTTGGCGGCGTTGCCGTTCATGTAGACGGAGCCGTGCTGCTGGCCGCTGCCGGAGATGGCTAGAATGTCGCCGAGGGGCAGTTTGTCTTTTTTCATGCCCTGGAAAAGGCGGTCGAGGGCTTCGGCCCACATAAGGGGGGAGGAGTGAACGACGGCGGGATCCTGTGCGCGGTTGACGCCGTTGGTGGTTTTGTAGTCGGGGAGGGCACTGTCGAAATTGAGAGCGCGGTCGTCGATAATTTTGCCGCTGTCGAGGTCAATGAGAACGGAGCTGAGGCTCTGGGTGCTGCTGTCGAGGCCGAGGAAGTATTTGGGCATGGTATGGAGGGGGTAAAAGGGGGTTAGAGTACGGAGGCGAAGGTGTCGAGCCAGGCGTTGGCGATGAGCTGGTGGCCTGCGGGGGAGGGATGGACACCGTCGGGAGCCCAGAATCCGGCGGGTGCGCGGGCGCAGGCTTCGTCGAAGATGCGCTGAAGGGGGATGTGCCGGGTTCCGAAGTCGGCGGCGGCGCGGGCGACGATTTTCTGCTTGGGGGTCAAGTCTTCAAACCAGTATGTTTTGGCCCCTTTGGGGACATCCAGGAGGAAGGGCTCCAGGAGGACGGTGTGTTCGGGGGTGACGTCGGTTTCGGCGAAGGTTCGGTCGAGCAGGCTTCGGAGTTCCTGTTCGAAGACCTTGTCGGGGGTGGGGTCATTGGCGTCATAGCGGCGCCAGGTGTTGTTGATGCCGATGAAGAGGGAGAGATAGTCCGGCTTGAGGTCGATGCAGTCGGCATCCCAGCGCTGAAGTAAATCCCGGGTCCGGTTTCCGGAGATGCCCCGGTTGAGGATTCTGAGGCCCAGATCCGGGGTGTGGCATTGGTGAGAGGCGGCGGCGAGGAAGACATAGCCGCCGCCAAGGTTGTCCGGGTTTTGACGGTTGCGCGAGGCATCGGTGATGCTGTCGCCCTGAAAGAGAAGCAGTTTGGACATGACGTGATTAGCGGATGAGGCTGAGGGTTTCCTCGAGGGTGCTGCGGAGGCGGCGGCCGTTTGAGGAGGTGGCGAAGTTTTCGTCGGCGAAGAGTTCGGGGGTGGCCCCGCCGATAGCGGCGAGGGTGGGGGCGACGACGACGCCGACGTTCTGCAGGAGGGTGCGCAGGGCCCAGAGGCTGCGGATGCCGCCCATGGCGCCGGGTGAGGCGGCCATGAGGCCGGCGATTTTCCCTTTAAAGGCGGAGAGGGGAACGTCATCGCCGGCGCCGGGGCGGGAGGCCCAGTCCAATGCGTTGAGGAGCAGGGGCGTGGGAAAGGAGTTGTATTCCGGGGAGGCGATGAGAAAGCCGTCCGCCTCTTTCATGGCCTCTTTGAGGTCGAGCACCGCGGAGGGGAGACCGTTGGCGGCTTCGATGTCGCCGTCGTATACGGGCAGGTTGAGTTCGCGCAGGTCGATGGTGGCCACGGTGGCCCCGAGGGAATCCGCGAGGGCTTCGGCCTGTTCGAGAAGCAGGGTGTTGAGCGAGCCGATACGGGAGGAGCCGGAGAATGCAAGGAGTGTTTTCATTGGTTTAAAATCCCAGGTTGTTCAGGAAGGTGTTGCAGACCTCATTGAGGTGTTTGGCATCGAAGGGTTTGGCGAGAATAAAGTCCGGGCGGTTGTCAGCAAATTCGGCCTCCACCTCGTGCAGGGGTTTGCCGGTGACAACAATGACGGGGATGGAGGGATAGGTTTTACGGATCGTTTCGAAGGTTTCTCCGCCGCCCTGTCCCGGCATGATCATGTCGAGGATGACCAGGGCAATGAGGGGGTTGACGGTGAGTTTATGCAGGGCTTCAAAGCCGTTTTCGGCCTCTTCAATCGGGAGGTTGAGTTTGGAAAGGCTTCTGTTCATGATCATCCGCATGTCCGGATCATCTTCCACAATGAGAATCCCGGGTTCTTTATTCGCGGTTTTGTCGTCGGCGGGCGTGTTGTACTGTTCGTCTTCCTTCACCATGTCCGCCAGTCCGGGCGGAATGAACATGTTGTTTTCCAGCATGAAGGTCATAAGATCTGTGGGGCGGATCAGGTATTTCCCGCCGGCGGTGCTGTAGGAGGCGAGCTTGCCGTCACGAATCCAGCCGCACAGGGTATTCCGGCTGACTCCGCAGAGATTCGCGGTTTTGGGGGCCGAGAGAAAGATAGGTTCGGGGAGGTTTTTAAATTTTGTACTCATAGAAAACGGGACTCCAGACTGTAAATGTAAATGTAAATGAAGTTTAATGCGATCCAAAGGGGTTTTTCAATCTTATAGCATATATTTCAGGTTTAGAAACGTTTCTGTTTAAAATGTAAGCAAGTCAGCGCGACCAGGCCGAGTGTCAACGAAAGGGCGAAGAGGGTCAGAACGCTTGCATAGGACCCGGTGCTTGCATGCATGCGGGTGACGAGCTGGGGGCCGGCGAGGCCGGCGGCGGCCCAGGCGGTGAGCAGGGCGCCATAAAGTGCGGAGAGATGGCGGGTGCCAAAGAGATCGCCGAGGAAGGCGGGGGCGGTGGCAAATCCGCCGCCATAGCAGGTGATAATCAGGTAGACGGCCACCTGAAAGGCGATGGGGTGGGATAGGTATGGCAGAAACAGCAGGGCCGCAATTTGCAGGAGAAAAAAGAGCA
>PXDP01000181.1 GCA_003565035.1 PVC group bacterium
CTTTCCCCATAGGTTGATCCAAGACCCCCGCGGCTTCCTCCTTGGGAGGTTTTCCAACGCGGGTCGTTGTCGCACCAGCGCGCAGCGTTCCGCCGCGACCCGCATCAGAAAACCTTCACCTCTCCTGCCGTTCGGCCTCGACGGTGTGCCACAGCGCGGCTTTCCGGAAGCGGCCGTTCGCGCTTGCTGCAGCATCTCCGACCGGCGCTGAGAACGTGCCGACCGTTTGCTGTAGGTGCGCTGCCTTTTTTTCGTCAGCGTGGCGATCTCAATGTGGGGGGCAGTGAAGCCACTCCATCGGGTCTGCTGCCTCGGTATCTACGTCACTTTCACTGGGCCCCGTTACAAACCCTGTCCCGGCACAGCCGAAGCGGAACTTGGCTGATAGATCTCCGAGTCTGGATGGGTCGGTGTTGGCGGCTTCGAAACGATCTGAGCAAGAGCACTACACAATCTTCAGTTGAGACCTCATCACGCCTGATAACCACTACTGATTCGATGCGTTTTCTGCGAGTGAGAGCAACTTACAACTATAGGGTTAGCAAAATCGCGGAAACTTCACGTTTGGGGTGAGCCGCAACCCATCAGCTGCACAGCTACAGATAGATTGGGTATCACGGCGCCTCGGAAATGTCGAAAAGTAGTACAAAATGTGTCGATTCTCAGTAGCCGGGCACCATCGGAACTCATAGAATTCTTTTGGCGACCAGGAGGCAAAATTGTGGCCGAAATGGGGCACTGCGGGTTTCAAGCCGGATTCGGAAGCGGGTCCTGCGTGGGGCGGATCGAGCCGTTATGGCAAGATCCGGTGTCCGCTGGTGTCGGGTCTTAAGCCGCCGTTTTTTCCAATGGCGGCGAGGTGGGGAGTGTATAACACGCGCAGCGTTCATAACACGCGATACTTAATGACATAACGGGCTGCAGGGTCCAAATCGAGCAGATGGCAACGCTCTGAATCGCTCGGGAACGCAATTTCCCAAGCCATGCGGGGTTATGGGTAAATCACTGCAACTGGAGAACTGAGATGAGCACCAAGACATTCACATTCGAGGGTGACGGCTACAAATTCGAAGTCGTACTGACACTTGATGGTGATGGCAATGTTACCGCAACGGTCACGGCCGTCGAGGGATCAGCCGACTTCAACGCATTCTTCTGGAGCGATGGGGACGACACCGCTGATTTCGGCGGGTTCACGAAGAAGGACAGCTCGCTGAACATGAACGGCGAGGGTTCGCAGTATGAAGGTGAGGACGTGCTGTGGGACGGTGCCGAGAAGATCACCAACCCGGGCCTTGGCAAAGACGGAGAGGAAAAGAGTTCGTTCATCAAGGAGGGTGAGTCCGAGACCTTCGATCTCACGAAAATGTCGAAGGAGGATTTCGACAACCTTGAATACTTCGGCATCCGCGCGACCAGCGTAAACGGGGACGACTCGCTCAAGCTTGTGGGCACGCCGGAGGATGAAACACCGGTGGTGCCAGACGACGACTGGTTCCCAGACTTCAAGGATGAGTACGATCGCGACATATCGAATGTTGTTGTCTATTTCAACATCGGTGAAGGCGACGACTGCGAGGTCTATACTGTAAAGATCGATAACTGGGATGAAGTATCCGAAAGCAACGATCTCGATGACAGCTGGGAGGCCATCCTCGCCTATATCATCGCGAATGATGAGATCATCACCGAGGACACCCCGGTGTTGGGCGCGGCGATCAAGGGCGGACAGGAAGAGTATTTCTTCGGTGTCGGCGAGTTCGATACCAGCGGTGATACCGATCCCGATGACCTGCCGTGCGATCTTGAGGAAACCATCACGGACAGTGACATCGATAACACCTTTGATGCAGACCACGTCTTCGCTGCGGCGTGACGAGATATAACAAAGCGCCTCGCTTTCAAGCGCAGGCTTAGTGGCGGGCCGCACCAGATGCGGCCCGTTCTTGCCCATCGATTTCCGGGTTCCCATGTCCAACCATCCAGACGAGTTGAAGGCGGCGCGTGCGGAAAACCGCGGGCTATTGCTTCGCGTGGGGCTGTTCAGCGTTTTCGTCAACCTGCTGATGCTGACCGGCCCGCTTTTCATGCTGCAGATCTATGACCGGGTGCTGTCCAGCCGATCGGAGCCCACGCTGGTGGCGCTTTTCGTGTTGGTGGCGTTTCTCTATCTGATGATGGCGCTGCTGGACCATTCCCGCGGGCTGATGGTGGCGCGTGCGGCGGCTCGGTTTCAGGACCGGCTGGACCAGCGCGTGCTGTCGGCCGCGATGCAGCGGCTGGCGGTGCGCTCGGGCGATCCGCTGGCCCTGAGCGCGCAGCGCGATCTGGACGGAATACATCGCTTTGTCAGCTCGCGCGTGTTCCTGGCGCTGTTCGACATGCCCTGGGCGCCGATCTTTCTTGGCGCGATTTTCATCTTCCATCCGCTGCTGGGCGTGGTGGCGCTGGCGGGCGGCGCGATCCTGGTGGTAATCGCTCTTGCCAACCAGCGGCTGACCAAGGAACGCCAGCAAAAGGCGAGGCAGCTGTCCGAGGAAGCCACACGCCTGGAAGGCCAGATCAAGAACGAGGCCGAGACGATCCAGAGCCTGGGCATGATGGGCACCATAATGGGACGCTGGCGAAAGATCCGGCGCGCCGCACTCGAGGCTGACGTCGGCGCCAAGGACCGCGCCGACGGTTTCTCAACCAGTTCGCGCACTTTCCGCCTGTTCCTGCAATCCGCAATTCTGGCTGCGGGCGCCTTTCTGGTGCTGCGCAATGCGCTGACACCGGGGGCGATGATCGCAGCCTCGATCCTGCTGGGACGGGCCTTGGCCCCGGTCGATGCCACGATCGGCCAGTGGGCAAGCGTGCAGCGCGCGCAGGAGGGTTGGCGCCGGCTGGCCCAGCTGCTGGGCGAGGTGCCGCCGGCGCCCGAACGCACCCCCTTGCCCCGCCCGGATGGACGGTTGGATGTGCAGAGCATCACCGTCAGCCCCCCGGGCGAGACCCGCTATGTGTTGCGCATGGTTGCGTTCAATCTGGAACCCGGTCAGGCGCTGGGGGTGATCGGCCCCAGCGGGTCCGGAAAGTCAACGCTCGCGCGCGCGCTGGTAGGTAGTTGGCGCCTCGCGGGCGGGCGGATCAGGTTGGGCGGCGCCCCGCTGGATCAATACGACCCGGATGAGCTGGGCCGGTTGATTGGCTACCTGCCGCAAGGTGTGACCCTGTTTGAGGGCACGATTGCCGAAAACATTTCCCGCTTCGATCCCGACCCTGACCCGAACGATATCATCAACGCCGCGCGCGACGCTGGAGTGCACGATCTGATCCTCAGCCTGCCTGACGGTTATGATACGCGTATCGACGCTCGCGGGGGGCGGCTTTCGGGGGGGCAGGCGCAACGCGTGGGGCTGGCGCGCGCGCTCTATGGTGCTCCTGCGCTGATCGTTCTGGACGAACCCGACGCCCACTTGGACCGCGAAGGCGTGGCCGCACTGGACAGCACGATCCAGAATTGCCGTGAGCGCGGCACAACGCTCGTGGTCATCGCGCACCGGCCCGCAGCCCTGCAATCGTGCGATATGCTGCTGGTCCTTGAGAAAGGTACCCGCGTGGCGTTTGGCCCGCATGCCGAGGTAATGGGCAACATGGGCAAGAAGCAACGCCCGAATTTCCAGGGCCGCATCATGGGGACCACGCCATGACCATTCCTGCCACAAGTCAGACTCAGGCTGAACTGCCCGCCACCGGAGCTCGTGCGGACCGGGGTTTGGTACCAGGCCGGTCCGATACCACGCCGGCGCGCGTCGACCGACGCCCCGCGCAGACCCTGCAGTCGCCTCTCGGGTTGTCGTTGTACAAACCGAACCTCCTCGGCTTTCTGGCAATCCTGGTACTGATTGGCGGCTTCGGCTCCTGGGCGATGCTGGCTAACATTTCCGGTGCCGTCATCGCGTCGGGCGAGTTGGAGGTCGAACAACGCCGGCAGATCGTCCAGCATGTGGATGGCGGCATCGTCCAGGCGATCCACGTCGCGGACGGCGATCATGTCGCCGCCGGGCAGCCTCTGATCGAGCTTGACGGTACACGCCTGCGCGCCGAGTTTGCCATTGTCGAAGCGCAGTATTTCGAGACACTCGCTCGGATCGGGCGTCTGATGGCCGAGCGCGACGCCGCTGAAGCGATCAGCTTCCCGGAAGCATTGCACGAAGCAGCCAGACAACGGGCCGATGTCGTAGAACTGATGTCCGGACAGGAATCCCTGTTCGAGGCCCGCCTCACGACGCATGGACAGCGCATCGAGCAGCTGGAACAGCGTCAGGTGCAGGTCCTCAGTCTGGTTGCCGGGATCGATGCCCAGATCAGTGCAGTGGAAACACAGTTGCAGGTTGCCCGCGAGGAACTGGCCGCGCAGTCGTCGTTAACCGAGCGCGGGCTGGCAACCACGGCGCGGCTGAACGCCCTGCAGCGCGAAGTTGCGGATCAGACAGGTGCACTTGGTGACCTGGTCTCCCGTAAGGCAGAGGCTATGGAACGTATCATCAGCATTTCGCTTGAAATCATTGCGCTGAATTCGTCACGGCACGAAGAAGCGATCACCCTGCTCAGGGAGTTGCTGGTGGCACAACGCGAACTTTTCGAGCAGCTTCAGGTGCTTGGTGATCGCCTTGGACGGCTGGAGATACGCGCGCCGGTTTCAGGCGTCGTCCATGGGCTTGAGATCAACACCGTTGGAGCTGTCTTGGGGGCTGCCGACAGAGTGATGGCCATTGTGCCACAAGACCAGCCGCTCGTGGTTACGGCGCAGATTGAGGCTACCGATATCGACCGAGTCTACCCCGGTCAGCCCGTCATATTGCAATTTCCAGCATTCAGCTCGCGCTCCATGCAGGAAATCGGTGGCCAGATCATCCATGTTTCGGCTGATGCCTTCGTGGATGACCGAACCCGCGGCAGCTATTATCGGGCGCGAATCCGCTTGAACGAAAGTGATCTCGGGCACCTGGAAGGCCGCCAATTGGTGCCCGGGATGCCTGTAGTTGCCTTCGCGCAGACAGAGGCCCGTTCGCCTGCGGATTATCTGACGAGACCATTAGCAGATTACTTCCGCAGAGCTTTCCGAGAAGAATAGCGCGAGTACGCCACAAAGTGGTGTTCTCGCGGCATTGTCAATCCGTGGCCGACAACAGCGCGCACAAAGGTGACAGACAGCACAGTTGAGGATCACCGAAGCTCCGAACTCGGAGCAATTTTCGTTAGCCGCACCAACGCCGCGCTTCTTGCGAACTTTGAGCTATGCTCGCTTGGACACCGAGGTATCCGGATAAATGAACGGCAGCATCTGACGAAAGTTGCGATCGCAATGCCGCACCTGCATCGGTCAGCTTCCCGCCCTTTGCGTCATGATCGTGCGAATGCTCTGGTCAACGTGTGGTCAACCCGTGAACGCACTTTTTGCCACATCGTGTGCCGGCTTAACCCGCCGAAATCCGACAAAGAACGGCGAAGAGCGTTGTGCTTACAAAGGCTTGTCGGCTAACTGCTTGGAATTAAGAGAATCATCAGATTCAACATGTTGTGGCTCATAACCTGAAGGTCGTAGGTTCAAATCCTACCCCCGCAACCAAATCCTCCAAAAATATCAGAGACTTAAAACCCGACGCAAACCCTCGGGATTTCGGC
>PXDP01000012.1 GCA_003565035.1 PVC group bacterium
CTGTGCGGGACATCTTCGGCGGTCACGATAGCAGCGAATACGTCGAGCAGGCCGAAGCTCCGCAGCAAAGGCTCCACATCTGAGCGCAGCGCACCGGTGCAAAGTGCCACCGGTCCGCGTTCCGCCGAGGTGCGGACCGCCTCAACCGCGCCCGGGAAGGGCTCCACGCCCGCCGCGAGTTTTGGAAAGACGTCGGCTTTGGCCTTCAGCAGGGACACCAGAAGATCCTCGGCACTGTCCACGCCGGCGCGCTTCAGCGCGGTGCGGATCGCGTCGCGGTCGTCAAAGCCAATGTAGTCCTGCTCGTATTCCTCCCAGGAATAGGAGGCACCCGAAGGAGCAAGCACCTCACAGAACGCCTGCCAATGCAGACGTTCTGTGTCCGCCATCACGCCGTCAAAGTCGAAAATGACCGCGCGGACCGGGTTCACAGTGCCGCCAGAAGTTCCTCAACCTTGTCGGTGCGCTCCCAGGTGAAGGACTCAAGGTCTTTCTTTTTGGTGCGCCCGAAGTGTCCGTAGGCGGAGGTGGGTTCAAAAACCGGACGTTTCAGATCGAGCCCTTCAACAATTTCGCGGGGCTTCAGTCCGAAAACCTTGCGGACGGCGGCCGCGATTTCAGCATCGTCGCGCACCCCGGTTCCGAAGGTTTCCACCAGAACGGAAACGGGTTCCGGGTAACCAATCGCGTAAGCGAGCTGCACTTCGCAGCGGGTCGCCAGCTTGGCGGCCACAATGTTCTTGGCCACGTAGCGGGCCATGTAGGCCGCACTGCGGTCCACTTTGCTGGCATCTTTGCCGCTGAAGGCTCCGCCGCCGTGACGTCCCATGCCGCCGTAGGTGTCCACAATAATCTTGCGACCGGTGAGACCGCAGTCCCCCTGCGGTCCGCCAATCACGAATTTTCCGGTGGGGTTGATCAGATAGCGGGTTTTCTTGTCCAGCAGCGAGGCGGGGAGCACCTTGTACACCACTTCCTCCAGCAGACCGGCTTCGATTTGCTTCTGGGTGACATCCGGACTGTGCTGGGTCGACAGCACAATCGTGTCGATCCGCACCGGCTTGCCGTCTTCATACACCACCGACACCTGCGATTTGCCATCGGGCCGCAGGAACGGGAGTTTGCCGTTTTTGCGGGCCTTGCTCATCGCTTCGGTGAGTTTATGCGAGTACAAAATCGGTGCCGGCATCAGCTCGCGGGTTTCGTTGCAGGCATATCCGAACATCATCCCCTGATCGCCCGCGCCCTGCTCTTTGAACTTGCCCTGACCCTCGGACACGCCCTGGGCGATGTCGGGGGACTGGCGGTCCAGCGCCACCATGACCGCGCAGGTCTCGGCGTCGAAGCCCATCTCCGAACTGACATAGCCGATGTCTTTGATTTTACGACGAACCACGTCCGCATAATTCACCACTGCGTTGGTGGTGATTTCCCCGGCCACAATCGCCATGCCTGTCTTTACGAGTGTTTCACAGGCCACGCGGCTGTTTGGGTCCTGTGCCAGAACGGCATCCAGAATCGCATCGGAAATCCCGTCACAAATTTTGTCGGGATGACCCTCGGTCACAGATTCAGAAGTGAAAATATACGATTTGGCTGACATGGATTCTCCTGGCTGGGGTTGTTGAAGGATTGTTTATTCAAATATCCGGATATACGATTATTTAGAAAACCCAAAGCGAATGGCAAGCAAATTATGCAGGGAAATCCACTCTACACGTCTTACATTTCATTCAAGACGCAGATCAATTGGGAAACGGACGCGCCTCAAACCAGGCATCGGCCTCGGCTTCAAAGGCGGCCGCCCGTTCGTCGGCGGCATCCCACCAGCGCTGGACTGCTTCGCGGCCGGTGGCGGCACTTCCGGCCCGGGCCACTCCGGAACCGGCGGTGCCCACGGTATCGGTCACAGTTCCCGCCGCACCGGTTACAGTGCCGACGGTGGTGTCACGCAAGCCTCCGGTGGCCTCCTCCACATCCAGTGTCGCCACCCCCCGCGCGGTGCGCAGCAGGCCCCCGGCCGCGCCGGTGACCACGCCGGTGGCGCCGCGGACGGCCGCGACCCCGGTGTCCGCCGCGGCCCTGGCGGCTTCAAGACCGCCCTCGGCAACATTCCCGGCCAGACCGGTCACCCGTCCGAACTGATTGCCCAGCACATCGCCGAAGATATTCAAAAAGGGCAAAACAGGGCGTTCGAGGGTCCCGCCCAGCTCCCCGGCGTAGCGGTGATTCTGATCGGTCACCAGGGCATAACTCCCGGCAATGGACTGATCCGTTGGCGAGGAACCCTCCCCGATTTCCAAAAACAGCCAGAAGTCCAGACCGCCGCCGCCCAGGGCAGTGCGTGCGCCCCGGACCATGAAGGGATCGATGATATCCAGATTGAAGCCGGTCAGGCCCACCGCCAACTGAATCGGGGGAACCCGCTCGGGCTGATCCGGTTGAATCATCCCGATTTTTCCAAGAATCCGGACGCGCGCGTTCAGGCGTTCATCGAGAAGTTCAAATGAGCCGTCCAGCATGGCCGGTCCACCATGCCCTTTGGCCCCGGCAATGCGCAAATCGGTGAGGCTCAGCGCAAAGTTCTCCAGCGAAAACACCCAGTCTTTTGATAAATCCTCAAAGACGAGATTCAGATTGTCGATCAGGATTTCTTTCACCCAGACCGGCGGAACGTCGGCCGGATCTTCCGGGGGCAATTCTTCAATCTCCTCCATCTCTTCAGCCGGGGGACCGATTTTCGTCACGTTCAGGACGTCCTCCGAATCGCTGACAATCCGCACAAACACGTCGTTGATGTGCACATGGTTCACGGTGACCGGGTTCCGGCCGACCGCCCGGCCAAGGGGTGCCGCCACCGAGAAGGAGCCCAGACGAAGCAGCGGATCGCCGTCGAAGCCTTCCGGCTGTTCGATGCGCAGTCCCTGCAGGCCCACCCGGCCGCCGGGCAGAAAAATAGAGACCCGCTCCAGCGAGGCTTCCGTGCCCAGCACCTCGGGCAACTGTTGATTGGCCACATTGCGGACGACGCCCGGAGTAGCAAAATGCAGCACCGCCAGCAGCAGGACCACCACAATCAAACCAATTTTCAAGCAGCCGCCACGGGATTTTCCGCCGGACGGGGTTTCAGTTTTGTCGTTCAGATTTTCAGTCATTTGTGCACCATGGATAGAAGGAAAGTTATTATAAGATGTGAAAATTCATTGTAAAAACAAAACCCTGAAACCGCAAGCCGGAATTCGGGGTGCGCAGAATCTATAAAATTGGGGAAAGCAGGCTGGCGGCGCGGGATTTGAGGCGGAAAAAGCGGGATTTGCTTTCGATCAAATTTGCGGGCACTTCGGTGGACCGCGCAAAGTCATGCTCCAGCATTTCCGCCACCTCGCGGTTGAAGGCTTTGTCGATCACCATTGCGGTCACTTCAAAATTCAGCCGGAAAGACCGATTATCAAAGTTCGCGGTGCCGACGGAGGCCACCGTTTCATCGATCAGCATGACTTTTTGATGCATAAACCCCCCGGTATAGCGCCAGAAGCGAATGTCTGAGCCCGCTTCATTCATATAGGAGAACCCGGCCAGATACACCAGAAGGTGGTCTTTTTCATCCGGAAGCAGGATACGCACATCGACCCCGCGCAGCGCCGCGAGCTGCAGGGCCCGCATCACGCCCGGATCCGGCACAAAATACGGACTGGCAATCCAGATCCGCTGCTTGGCGGAGTTAATCGCGTGGGTGAACATCAGCGTGGCGGTCTCGCGGTGATCCGCCGGACCGCTGGGGATCACCAGGACTTCCTGATCCCCGCGGGTGACCAGTCCCGCTTCCCAGTCGACCTCCAGCACTTCGTCCGCCGCCCAATTCCAATCTTCCAGAAAGACCCATTGCAGAGACAGAGTCCCCGGGCCTTCAATTTTCAGATGCGTATCCCGCCAGGAATCGAATTCCGCGCCGCCGTCCAAGTATTCGTCTCCGACGTTGTGCCCGCCCACCCAGGCGGCGGTACCGTCGGTCACCACGATTTTCCGGTGATTGCGGAAATTAAGCTGAAAGCGGTTTTGCGGTCCCTTTCGGGTATGAAAACTGCGGACATCCACCCCCGCCTCCCGCAGCGAGGACAGGTAGGCGGCCGGCAGTCCGAAGCTGCCGATTTCGTCGTACAGCACATAGACCCGCACGCCGGCCCGGGCACGCTCGATCAGGGCGTCCCGCAGGCGGTGCCCAAGTCCGTCGTCCCGCAGAATATAGAACTGCACCAGGACATAGGATTCCGCCTCGGCAATGCCGGCCAGGATGGAGTCAAAGGTTGCTTGCCCGTCCACCAGTAACGACACGCGGTTTCCGTGCAGGGTGGGCATCAGGGCCAGACGTTCCGCCGCCAGCACCGCGGGCAGCGTGTGCCGGCGGGTGGAAAACACCTCCGGATGCGCCTCCATCACCTTTCCGATTAGCTGATGCACCTCCCGGTTCTCCTCCTGGCGCTCCACGACATATCCCTGAAAATTATTGCGGCCGAAAACCCAGTATGCCGGCAGTGCCACCACCGGGAAGCTGTTCAGCGAAATTACCCAGGCCACCGCGCCCTGGGAGGTGCGGGTTGACAAAATCGCATGCAGGGAGGAGATGAATCCGCCAAGGTGGGCGATAAGCAGCAAAAGACTCACGATCATCGGAAATCTCCTTCGGGGACGGGACCGGTGGCGGCGGGGGTTGGAAGGATTTTCATCCTTCATCGATCTTCCCCGGGGTTGTGTTTGCGATTTCTTTGCCTGCCTGCAGCAGCAGTTCACTTTGAGCCCGCACAAAAGCGGGGGGCTCTTTCGCGTTCAGAGGCGATTTCCCCCGCCATTCGTGCAATCCGGACGGGGCATTCACGCCGCTCCAGGACCAGCGCAGTTCCAGAACCGCCTCTTCCCCAAGAATCCCATCAAAGCGAAGAATCTCCACCTCCAGTTCCAGATCCGTCTGCAAACCGGCATGGCGGCGCCCCCGGACAACCTGATGCCCCGGAAGCAGCGCATCCAGATTGCGCACAAGCACATCCGCAATCTGCGTCTCCACCGGCTCTGCCCAGCGCTCAAACTCCGAACTGTGCAGCAGCATGTCCTCACGCCAGGTTACAATCACCGGTCGATCCACCACGCCGGGCACGGTGACCGAACGAATGCGGAGCAGTGCATCCCCCTCCCCGGCATGTCCCCCTTGCGCCAGGGCCAGCAGACGGTATTGACGGGAGGGGGGTGTGGTCGCGCAGGCTGCCAGCAGGAGAAGTGCGGAAAGTAAACAGCAGCGTGTCAGGGTCTTCATGGACGGTTTCCTTTCCCCCGCAGGAGGGCTTCAGGGTGTCGGTTTAAATAATCCAAAAAGGTCCGCAGGGTCCGTGCGGTATCCCGAAAATCTTCCAGAGTCTGCGTTACTTCCCGGGCCTCCATCAGCGCGGAAACTCCGGCCAGCGTATGATTCAGTTCCTCGACGGTTTGCTCCAGGGTTCCGGATTCCAGGAAGGTGGCAATTTGATTCATGCTCCGGTGCAGATCCGTCACAATTTCATCCAGCGGCAGCTCGCTCATCTGTTTCGTAAGACTTTCCAGGGCGGTGGGCATGGTGGGGATTTCCTCCAGCGGATGTCCCGGACTGCGGAACACGGCTTCGGAATCCGGATGAAAATCAAGGTTGACCCTCAACTTGCCCGTTACAATACTCAGCAATTCCAGCCGCGCCCGCATGCCGTTGTCGACCAGCCGGCTCATATTGATCTGCCGGTAGGTGCCCTCCGGAGCGTTCACTTCGTCAAACGTGCGCCCCAGCACCCGGATCACCACCGGGGTCATCATCTTCCCGGTTTCGTGGTCGTACACCAGCGAAACGGTTTGCACGTCCCCGATCCGCACGCCCCGTGAGGTGACCGGGGCGCCGACATCCAGTCCGTTCAGGTCGCCGTCGAAATAAAGAACAAAGGACTTGGCCGGCTCAAAAAAACGGCCGCCGCCCAGAAGCACCAGGCCCAGGGCCGCCAGGGCAAGTGCTCCGACAACAAACAGGCCCACGGCCGCCGGGTTGGTTTTCTGACTCATACTGGTTTCTCCGATGGATTCAGGGACGGCGCCGCTTCGGCCCCTCTGGCTAAAAATTGACGGATTTCCGGAATCGGCGAATGGTCCCGCAGCGCCAGGGGATTCCCCGTGGCCAGCATGGTTTTGCGCACGGGATCCAAAAACACCGAATCGGTTCCAATGGCAAAGATACTCGCCAACTCGTGTGTGACAATCACAATCGTTGTCCCCAGCGCCCCGCTCAGCTCCAGAATTAAATCGTCCAGCAGTTTGGCACTGATTGGATCCAGCCCCGCCGAGGGTTCGTCAAAAAACAGAATTTCCGGATCCAGCGCCATCGCCCGGGCGAGGCCGGCCCGCTTGCGCATGCCGCCGCTGATCTCCGATGGATAGTACGCCTCAAAGCCTGCCAGTCCCACCAACGCCAGCTTCAAGGAGGCCAGCTCCCGGCGATCTCCCGCACTCAGATCTGTATATTCTTCCAGCGGCACCATCACATTCTCCGCCAGCGTCAGCGAACTCCACAAGGCCCCCTGCTGATAGAGAATGCCGATCTTTTCCAGGAGCCCCGCCCGCGTCGTACTGTCCGCCGCCCACAAGTCGGTGTCGCCAAAATAAATGGACCCCGCATAGGGCCGGTAGAGACCGATCATATGTTTCAGCAACGTGCTTTTGCCGCAGCCGCTTCCCCCCATGATCACAAACACCTCCCCCTTGCCGATGTCGAAGGTCAGATTTTTCTGAATCAGCGTGTCGCCATAGCGCATTTCCAGATTGCGGACGGAGAGTGCGGTTTCGTTCATGAGTACACCAGAAAGATAAAGGTCCAAACCGCATCGGCGAGCACAATCGCCACAATACTGCTCACCACCGCGCCCGTGGTGGTTTCGCCCACTGCGGACGCGCTCCGTCCGCAGCGCATTCCGCGATAGCAGCCGCACAGCGCCACCAGAATTCCGAAGGTGCTCCCTTTGATCAGCCCCTGGGCGCAAAGCCAAAGGGTCATCAGCTCAAAGGTCTGCGTAAAATACAAGCTCGGGGAAAGTCCCAGCACGCCCACCCCCACCAGTGCGCCGCCCAGAATGCCGATGGCATTGGCATACAGGACTAACAGCGGTGTCATCACCGCCAGGGCCAGGACCCGGGGAAGCACCAGGTACTCCATCGGCGGAATGCCCAGGGTCTCCAGAGCATCGATTTCCTCATTCACCTGCATGGTGCCCAGCTGCGCCGCGAATGAAGCCCCGGTACGCCCCGCAAGAATAATTCCCGTCATCAGCGCCCCCATCTCCATCACCATCCCCAGCCCCACCAGATTGGCCACATAAATTTCCGCCCCGAACATCCGAAGCTGCACCGCCCCCACAAAGGCCAGAATGGCTCCAACCAGCAAACTGATCGTCCCCACAATCCCCAGCGCCCTTGGACCGCATTCATACACAATCGCCGCGAAATCAGTCCGGCGGTACCGCGCCCTGCCACAAACAAAGCGGCCCAGCGCCAGCACCAGTTCCCCGAGAAACGTCATGCCGGCCCCCAGGCCGCCATGCACCTCCAGTGCCCCCTCCCCCAGCCGCTCCAGCCAGGAACGCCTCGCGTCCGCCCGCCGGGTTCCCGCCCGTTCCGGCACCGCCTCCGCCAGACGCAACAAGCGCAACGCCCCGTCCGGCATCTCCGAAACATCCAGTGCCACACCCGCCTCCCCGGCCTGGGCTCCCCACCGCTTCAGGGCCAGCAGCAACTGACTGTCCCAGCCCGTAATCCCCCCGTCCACCAACCGCACCCGTCCGCCGCCGGAATGCGGCAGCACATCCGGCGGCCGCGCGTCCGACAGCGTAAACCCGCCGGACAGCGCGAGCACGCTCTCCTCATCGGATTCTGAAACAGTTTGAATGTTCATCGGTAAACGCAGGCTGATTGGAGAATACCCCTGAAGGATTCGCACGCAATTTGCAACCCTAACGTTTGAAAGCCTGAAATATCCTCCAAAAAGCAGCGAGAGAGAACAGAGAGGCCTCCAGCGCCTTGTCAGTCTTGACCTTTTGAATCATTCCCTTATAGCCTCCGCACCCATATTAACCCGAACAAGGAGTCCCAATTGAGTACCCAAACGAAAACCTTCAAAACAGAAGTCAGTCAACTGCTGGACTTGGTGATCCACTCCCTGTATTCCAACAAGGAGATTTTTCTCCGGGAGTTGATTTCCAACGCATCCGACGCCATCGACCGGGCCCGCTTCGAGGCTCTCTCCAACAGTGATCTCCATGAGCCCGAGGGCGGCTGGAAGATCAAACTGGTTCCCGACAAGGATGCGAACACGCTGACAATTGTCGACAACGGCATCGGCATGAATGAGGTCGAGCTGGAAACCAACATCGGCACCATCGCCAATTCCGGCACCAAAGCCTTCCTTAAACAGCTCAAGGAAGCGGAGGCGAAAGACCGGCCGGAACTGATTGGTCAATTCGGGGTTGGGTTTTATGCCTCGTTCATGGTGGCCGAAAAGGTTGAGATTCTCACCCGCCGCGCCGGCGAAACCCAGGCCTGGCACTGGACCTCCACCGGAGACGGCACCTACGAAATCGAGGAGGCGGAGCGCGAACAGCACGGCACCACCATCACCCTGCATCTCCGCAAAGAAGAGGATGAGGACGGCTCCGAAGATTTCACCGCCGAGTACAAACTCCGCGAAATCGTCAAAAAATACTCCGACTACATCGCGTTCCCGGTGGTCATGGATGTGAAGCGCTCCGAAAAAGACGAGGAAGCCTCCAAAGAGGGCGAAGATCCGGTCTACAAGGATGTGATCAAAGAAGAGACCCTCAACTCAATGAAAGCGATCTGGACGCGGCCCAAGTCCGAGGTCACCGATGAGGAGTACCAAACCTTCTACAAAGCCGCCTTCCACGACTGGGAAGATCCGCGCAAAATTATTCACTGGTCCGCCGAAGGCACCACGGAGTTCAAAGGGCTGCTGTTTATACCGAAAAAAGCGCCCTTTGATCTTTTCTACAATGACGAGGCCAAAGGCCTGCATCTTTATGTGAAGCGCGTCTTCATCATGAACGACTGCAAAGAGCTGATCCCCGGCTATCTTCGCTTTGTCAAAGGCGTGGTGGACAGCGCGGATTTAAGCCTGAACGTCTCCCGGGAAATTCTGCAGAACAATCCGCTGGTCCGCCGCATCGGCAAAAACGTGGTCAGCAAGGTGCTCAGCACCCTGAAAGAGATGCAGGAAAACGATACCGCCGCCTACGAGGACTTCTGGCAGGAATTCGGCAAGGTGGTGAAGGAGGGCATGCACACGGATTTTGCCAACAAGGATAAAATCAGTCACCTGCTCCGCTTCGAATCCTCGAAAACCGAGGCGGGCAAAACGGTTTCGCTCAAGGATTACCTGGACCGCATGCAGCCGGATCAGAAAGAAATCTACTATCTCACCGGCGAAAGCCGCGCGGTGGTGGAGAATTCTCCGCTGCTGGAAGCCTTCAAAGCCCGCAATCTGGAAGTGCTTTTCCTCACCGACACCATCGATGAATGGGTCATTCCCGCCCTGGAAAGCTACGAGGAAAAACCGCTCAAGGGCATTCACCGCGGCGATGTGAACCTGGACTCCGAGGACGAGCAGAAAGAAAAAGAAGCCAAGCTCGAAGAAGCCAAAGAAAACTACGCCAGTGTGCTCGAAGCCCTCAAAAAAGGGCTTGGAGACAAAATCAAAGAGGTGCGGTTCTCCAAGCGGCTCACGGATTCGGCGGCGGTGCTGGTGTCCGACGACAGCGGCATCGATGCCAATATGGAACGCATGATGAAGGCCATGGGCCAGGTGGTGCCCGTCGCACCGCGCATCCTCGAACTTAACCCTGCCCACCCGGTGCTTGGGAAACTGAAATCCATGGTGGAGGCCAATGCCGAGGATCCTGAAATCACCGAGTATGCCGAACTCCTCCGGGATCAGGCGGTGCTCACCGAGGGGGGCGACCTGGAAAACCCGGCCCGCTTCGCTCAACAAATCAGCAAACTCATGGCGAAATAAGCTCCCGTGATTGCCGCGGCCCTCCAACAACCGGAGACCCTGAAAGCCCTGCTCGGCGAACACCCGATGTTCGCCGCAGGGCTTTTATTGATGATGGGCTATTTCATCGGCAAGCTCGCGGCCAAACTCAAACTGCCGGAGGTGACCGGCTATATCCTCGCGGGTCTGCTGGTCGGCGAGTCGGTGACCGGGATTTTTCCCTCGAAGATGAACGAGTCCTTCATCATCATCACCGAAACCGCCCTCGGCCTCATTGCCCTGGCCATCGGGGTCGAATTCTCCAAATCAAAACTCCGCCGGATCGGCCGGGCCACGGTGCTCATCAATTTCACTCAGGTGACCGTGACCCTCGTGTTTGTGACGGGAGCCCTGCTGCTGATGGGCATGGAGGTTCCGTTCGCGCTGCTGCTCGGTGCGGTGGCCACCACCACCGCTCCGGCCGCCTCCATGGCGGTGGCGCAGGCCATGCGGGCCCGCGGTAAATTCATCGATTACATTCACAGCGTCATCGCACTGGGCGATGCCGGCTGCCTGCTGCTCTTCGGACTGATTCTCTCCTTCACCGGCAAACTGATGGGCGCCACGAGTGACGGCAGCACCGACGTGATGTACGCCCTCCGGGAAGTGGGCATTTCCCTGCTGCTGGGGCTCGTGGGCGGCTTTGTGCTCCACCGCATCACCCGCAACAAAAAAGGTCAGAACGAACTGCTGATTCTGACGCTGGGGGTGATCTTTATGAGCACCGCCACCGCGATTATTTTTCATCTCTCCCCCCTGCTTTCCAACATGACCATGGGCTGCGTGCTGGTCAACCTTTCCGCGCGTAATCACCGGCTGTTCCGGATTCTGGAGCCGGTCACTCCGCCACTGTATGCGCTCTTTTTTGTGATTGCGGGCACCGAACTGAATTTGGAGGTGTTCACCCGCAAAGATCTCGCGCTGCTCGGCGGTGTCTACATCCTGGTCCGTGCAGTGGGCAAATACTTCGGGGCCTGGGCAGGCTGCAAAATCGGGGGCATCCAGGAACCCATCCGCTCCAATCTGGGATGGTGCATGCTGCCGCAGGCCGGGGTGGCCCTGGGTTTGGTGCTGCTCATCCAGACCTCGCCGGTGATGCAGCGGCTCTCCGAATCACAGGTTAACGTGCTCAACGACATGGTGAACATTATTCTGATGTCCGTATTTGTGAACGAACTGATTGGACCGCCCCTGCTGAAAATGGCGATTCTGAAAGGCAACCAGGATCCGGAACCGGAAGACGAAGAGGAGAACGATCATGAATTTCTATGAAATCACCTGTGAAGCCGCCTGTACCGCAAACGTGCCGGCCCGGCACCGGGAGGACCTTCTTCAGGCCGCCGCCAAAAAAGCAATGTCGGCACCCGCCCTCAAGGCCCTGGGTGAGGATCGTATCTACCAGGCTCTGCTGAACCGCGAACATCAGGGCAGCACCGGGTTCGGCGGCGGCGCGGCCATTCCCCACGCGCGCTTTGATGAACTGGAAGAGTTTGTTCTGTTTATTATCACCAGTCGGCATCCGATTGATTTCGAAGCGGTGGACCACAAAAAAGTTTCCGTGTTTTTCATTCTCATCGGCCCCTCCAAAGCGGTCAAAGAACATCTCAAGGCCCTCGCCGGGATCTCCACCATTGTGGCCCGCACCAACCTGATTAATGAACTGCGACTCGCCTCCGGCGGATCAGTCCTCTACGAAAATTTTCTCAGCAAAACGCGGGATGAGAAACCCGCGAAACTTCAGAAAAAGCAAAAATTGCTGGTGGTGGTTTTGTATGAAGAAGACCGCTTCTATGACCTGCTGGAGTATTTTCTGGAGGAGGGGATCGACGGGGCCACGGTGATCGACTCCATCGGCATGGGGCAATATATCTCCAACATCCCCTTGTTTTCCAGTTTTGTGAGTTTTATGAACGAGGACCATAACCGAAGCCGGACGATTCTCGCGCCCGTTCCGGAAAATCAGGTGGAGCAGGTTGTTCGGGGGATTGAAGACATCACCGGCGACCTGGACAAAACCCAGGGGGCCATGATCATGGTGCTGGACCTGGCCTTCACCAAAGGCTCCATGAAAATGATGTGACCCAGTCCGAAGCCAGTCCGAATCCGGTCCGAAGCCGGTCACCTATCCTTGCGCGGTTTGATCCGGAGTTCCGGATGAACCGCAGCCACAAAACTGTTGGGAGGCACGGATTCATTCAGAAACACGTTCGCCCCAATGGTGCTGCCGCTGCCAATCACCGTGTCACCGCCCAGGATGGTTGAGTTGGCATAAATCACCACATCATTCTCCACCGTGGGGTGCCGCTTGACATGTTTGATCGGCAAGCCATTTTCATCCAGCGGAAAACTTTTCGCCCCCAGGGTCACGCCCTGATAAATTTTCACCCGGTCCCCGATCACCGTGGTTTCACCGACGACCACGCCGGTGGCATGATCAATGAAAAAACTGCGGCCGACCGTTGCCCCCGGATGAAGGTCCACTCCCGTTTTCGCGTGCGTCCATTCGCTCATGATGCGGGGAACCACCGGGACATTCAGGCGGTACAGCTCATGCGCCAGCCGGTGCGCGGCAATCGCCAGAAGTCCGGGATACGCCAGTTGTACCTCCGCATACGTGAGCGCCGCCGGATCGCCGTCATATGCGGCCCGGATATCATCGATCACCAACTCGCGGATGCAGGGGAATGAACCGAAAAACTGTTCCAGGATTTTCTGGGATTCCGCACGCACATCCAGCCCGCAGGGCTTTTCCCCCTCGGTCATGGCGGCCCGGCCGTACCAGCGGAAAGGGATACTGCGTTCAATCTGGGGCCTCAGATGCCGCCAGGCATGACTCAGACGCCGCAGCAAAAACACGCTGAATTCATCAATCCCGATACTTCCGGGATTCATGCGCCCGGGCAGAAGCAAATCAATCAGCATCCGCAGGGCGGACACCACCTCGGCCGGGTCCGGATAATCGGAAAGAATGTTCTCGGGAAGATCTTCCGCCGCGTCCTGATACAGGGGGTGCAGGCGGCGGACAGTTTCATACAGGAATTGACTGGGGTGATCCGGATCAGAAGATGACATATTTGAATTCTAGCTTCAAGGAGGGCAACTGTCCACTTTTGATTCCATCCTTTTTAAAAATCGGGTATGCATGAGGATATGGAACTCTCCACGTCCTCCCCCGGGCCGATTGACCGGGTCCGCACCACGCTGCTGGCCACTGCAGAGGGGTTTCCGGTTGAACCGGAGATCCTGGCACTGCGCACCGCCCTGGGGCCGGCACTGGACCGCGGCTACTTCACCCCGTCGGAGGATGAGCGTATTCGGGAGCTGTACGCCCGCTATCTTCATGCGAGAACCGCACTGCACCTGTCTCTGCAGGATCTGGAAACACATCTCCCCCGCTGGCGGCGCGCCAAAAATCCCGAAACCATTCAGGCCTTTGCCCTGGGCTGGGCGGCAGGCTGCATCCTCATGCGCGCCGCCCGCTATCTCGTCACCGAATTTCACAAAGAACCGGTCATCCGGAATCTCCTGAATGATGCGGAGCCCCGCTTCGGCATTCCCGACAACAGCCTGGACCGAATTCACCGCTCCGCCAGCCACCCGGTCACGATCCTCCGCTTTCTGCGGGCCGCGCGTTTCGCCGACCGCCATGCCGAGGACCTTGAACGTCTGCGAAAGGATCCGGATTTCGCGCCGGTCTTGGACCTGCTGGACCAGGAAAAGCCGTTGATCGAACTGCAGAAACGCTCTTATGCCGGCTCTGTCCTGCGCTACCGCTGGGTCCGCTTTCGCACACGCCCGGTTCTCACCTACCGGCGCATCATGTGGGAAATCTTCGAAACCTCGGGCCGGGCCATTGCGGAAATGCGGAATCCTTTTCACGCCAAACGGGTTCCGCGGAAAATCCTGCACCGGGTCTCCGGACAGCTTCAGCCCGGAGATATCCTCATCACCCGCCACGACGATGCCCTGAGCAATCTTTTTCTCCCCGGATTTTGGCCGCACTCCGCCCTGGTCATCGGACATGCCGAGCAGCGTGACGCTCTGGGGATCCGCGTGGATGCCGACCGCGAAAAAGGCTCCCGACCGCCTCATTGCATCCTGGAGGCAAAAAAAGACGGTGTCCGGTTCCGCGCTCTGGAGGAAACCCTCCGGGTCGATGCTTTTGTACTGCTGCGCCCGAAACATCTTTCGGAGAGCGATCTGAAAACCGTAATCGAACGCGCCTTTTCCCATGAGGGAAAACTCTATGATTTCAGCTTCGACTTCACCCGGGCGGACCGGCTCGTCTGCACAGAAGTCATCTATCGCAGTTTTGAGGGGCTCAACGGCATCCAGTTTGAATTACAGCGGCGGGCGGGACGGTTCACCTTTTCGGCGGAAGACCTCCTTTGCCAGGGACTCCGCCGCGGATTTTTCGAGGTTGTTTTCCTGTACGGCCTGCCCGGAAATCATTTCTACACGGATGAACGGGCACAACAAATCCTGATGCGTTCCCTGGAAGAACTACAATAATGTACCGACAAACACCAATAACGACATTTTAACGATAATTCATTTGAATCCTGAATCAGGACACTTATCAGGAAAGGAGTACACCCAAATAGGCCACTATCATGATTTTAGTCGCGATTACTCTTGAGAGCCCCAAACATCTAAAGCAATTTCAACCTTATCTTTCTATACTCCAAGAAAGATACGCCCCCTTTCTCGGTCAGAACGTGACGGAGATTGAACCCGGCAAATGGGTTTCGTCCGTCAAACCCTTTCATGCCGGTATTTTTCCATACCTCTGTCTTGATGCCATGATTTACACGGGGCAGGCACACAGCAAACTCTATTTTGCGAATGACATCCTGGATTTTTCCATCAACCAGGAGGTTTCACCCAGCGACTTCGGCCGACTCGTCCAGCAAAACAAGGGCAGTTTTTCACCGAAATCCATACAGGCCTGCTGTCTCTATCAGGGATTCGGACGGCGGATCGACATGGCTCTGAACGCCATCGCACGCCTCGTGTTTGATTCGCTGCACTCACTGACCAAAGTGGAGACCGATGTGCTCAGAGAATTAAGGCGGCTGCAGTTTGAACAGTACAAAGACCCCTGTATTACCCGCACCTACGGACTGCAGAAACATGTTGCCGGCAAACTGAAAAAATCGCCGGTCGCGGTCCATAAATCTTTAAAAAGCTCCAAGTACGAGCTGTTGTCGGACAGTGCCAATACGATGAGGTCGATTCTGGCCTGACCGCAAAGCAGCGGTTAAAAGGCGCCGAAGAAAATGGAGCTGAAGGTGGTGATCGGTGACGTTTCCCTGAAATCATCCAGGGTGGCCCGGGCCTCATCCACCAGCGACTCCACCTTGCGGTACAGCACATCCTCGGTCATCAGCAGTGTCAGCGTCCCCTGCTCCTCGGTCAGCCTTTCCGTGAACTCGCGCAGTCCGGCAATGGTGGCACTGAGGTCTTCGTACAATTGCGCATCCGAACTCAGCAGTTTGCCCACGGTCCCCTCCCCCTGCTCAATCCTGGCAAACACACGTTTGGCATCGGCAGACACCTCGTTGAAATTATCGGTCAGAGAGATCAGTTGATCATGTAAGGTGGGATCGTTGATTAAGCGGGCGATCGTGCCTTCCCCCTGATCGACTTTATCGGTAATCGTCCGGAGATTCGAGGTGAAGCCCTGTATATCCTCCAGAATGCCTCCCTCCACCAGAGCCTCACGGATTAAATGAATCGTCTGCGTGGCTTCATCCAGCAGATTGGTGACCGGCTGACCTCTCAAATTCGCGTATCCCTCATCGGGCAGCAGCGGGCGGTTTTCGGAGCCTTCGTCCACAAGGAGCCGCATCCCTCCAAGCATAGAGGACGGCTCAATGATAAAACGATAGTCTTCATGAAGTTCCACTGGACGGGTCAGCCTGAGCTTCAGGTTCACACCCCGCTGATTTCGGGGGACATTGATTTCATTCACATTTCCGATTTGAACCCCACGCATGAAAACCGGCTCCCCGTTCCGGAGGCCTCCGATACTCTCAAAATGCACATCCAGAAAATAGGCCCGTTCAAAAAACCGGTTCTGACTGATCACCAGCGTCAGCGTCAGTAACACGACTAAAATCACAAACATGAAGGCGCCCACGACAATTTCAGTGGTCACATCACTACGGCGTTGCTTGGAACTCATTTCAGCATCCTTTCAGGAAAATCATCAAAAAAATTGGGGTTAATGCACTGGGAATCCAGAAAACCTCTCACAACTTCGTTTTTGGACTGCAGAAATTCACGGGGAGGGGTCACTTCCAGCACGGTGCCCTGATGCAGCATGGCAATCCGGTCGGAAATGGTCAGGGCACTGATCATATCGTGCGTCACCACAACACTGGTCACGCCCAGGTCTTTCTGGAGGGTGGCAATCAACTCATCAATGGTGCGGGAGGTAACCGGATCAAGGCCGGAGGTAGGTTCATCATAGAGGAGAATATCCGGTTCGGTGACCACTGCACGGGCCAGACCCGCGCGTTTTTGCATGCCCCCGGAAATATCGGCGGGCAGTTTTTCAGCCGCTTCCAGCAATCCAACCTTTTCCAGAACCCGCTCCACCCGTTCGTTGATTTCCCGCTCAGGAAATTTTCGGTTTTCCCGCAGGGGCAGAGCCACATTTTCAAAGACGGTCAGCCACTGCAAAAGGGCGGCACTCTGAAACAGATACCCAAAGCGCTTGCGGACCTCCTCTAGGGCCTTGCCATCAATCTGATTAATGTTCACTCCGTCGATGAGCACCTCTCCCTCTGTGGCTCTCAGAAGCCGGACCATGTGCTTCAGGGTCACGCTTTTACCGGCGCCCGAAGTGCCCACGAGCGAAATCGTCTCTCCGGGATGGACATGAAGATTAAACCCGCGCAGGACGGGTTTTTCTCCAAATTTTTTAATCACGTTGTTGAAGCGTATCATCCGTAAAACAATTTGGTGAGAATGAAGCCGGTGATCAGAATCACCAGGAAGGAGGTCACCACCGTCTGGCGGGTTGCACGCCCCACGCCCACCGCGCCGCCGGTGGTTGCGAATCCGGTATGACAGGCCACCGTGCAAATAATGGCTCCGAAACAAAACGCCTTGATCAGACCCGTGTACAAATCCTTGACCGTCGCATACTGCACGGCATTATCCACATACGCCTGCGGATCTATCCCCAGCTGAGTGAACCCGATAATCGCACCGCCGGCCACGGCAAGAACATCAGTATACAGAGTCAGCAGCGGCATCATGGCCAGCAGAGCCACCAAACGGGGCATCACGAGATAGCGGATGGGATCAATCGACATGATTTCCAGGGCGGCAATCTCCTCGCTGACGGTCATGGTGCCCAGTTGGGCGGAGATACTGGAGCCCACCGAAGCCGCAATAATCAACCCGGTCATAAAAGGTCCCATTTCGCGGAGCATCACCACGGTCACCGCACCGCCCACCTGAACCTCCTGCCCGAAGCGCGCCAGTTCCATTCCGGTCTGCACCGCGAAGATCATCCCCGTGAACAGGGCCACCACACTCAGCACCGGCAGACTTTTAATGCCGGTAAAAAACAACTGATACACCACCTCGGATCGATTCCGTTTCCCGAACATCAGGGGGATATACATCACCGCTTTCCCGGTCATGAGAACGGCCTGCCCCATCTGCTGCATGAAAAAAAGGCCTCCGTGGCCCCAACGGGCAAAGAGACTGGTGCAGGCGGGACACTGATAAGGTTCGCGGGTAATCATAATTCGTCAGGACTCCTACCACCAAAGCGGAAAAAATACAGTAACCGGAGTTGATTATTTCCGGGTTCCCGGTGCCAGCCGAGCAGTCCTTTGAGGAGATTCACACTCCGGTGGTCCTCTCCCCGTTCCACATTGAGCAAGGGAAACAGACTCCGGTACTGGAACTCCTCCCGTTTTATCGAACGGTAAATGCCCCATAAAACCTCCGTATCCACGGCCTCTCCCACCTGCTCGCGGCGGTAGAGCTGCCAAAACGGAGCCCAATTCCGCTCAATCGGGCCTTCACGGAAAGGATTCAGATCCGGAAATACGGTCCGGCGGGCCGGGCCTTCATGATGGTAGGAATGCGAAAACAACGGCCAGACCTTCGTATAATCCCGCAGAATCTCCCCGGTGGCCGGATCGGATTCCTGAAAAGACTGATAGACCGGAACCACAAAGGTTCGGGTTTTATGGGTATAAGACCCCCGGTGCGTCTCATGGGAGCCAATCGGCCAGAGGAAAAAATCCCGTCGGGTATCCCCGATGGTTTTCCGCCCGTACAAAGGCCAGAGATAAAATTTGTCCGTAGCGCCTTCACTGATTTGAACAAACGGCCAGGGGCCGAAAATCCGGTTTTTCTCCTCCCCCACGTGATACCGGAAAAAGGGCGGCAGGATCCACCAGCTTTCCTGGTCGGGGGTTTTGAGGTGTCCGGTCACCGGAAACAAAATCCAGCCGCGTCCCTCCATCTTTGGATGGGTGTATTCAACCGAGGTCCAGAACGGCCACAGGATAAATTCTTTTCGGCCAAACCCCTCCCGTTCACTGTAGCCATAAAACGGAAACACCCGCCGCCGCCGGATGCCCGGCCCGTCCGTTTTCGAAAAAACGGGCCAAATCCAGCTTTCCGCCTCAATATCCTTCGCCCGGCTCCGCACATACAGGGGGAAAAGCGTGAACGACACTTCGTCCCACAACAGAAATTCGTGAATACTTCCTCCAAACGGAAACACCGCCAGATAGGTTTCGCCGTGCTTGTCGCGCCCCTGAAAATAAAACGGAAGCACCCAGACCCGGTATCGGGACTCCGGGTCAGCCACATCCCGGTTCAGACCAAAGGCCAGCAGGAACCGCCAGTTATGCTCCTCTCCCCGGAAAGACTGCCTGGCCACCGGCCAGAGAATTTCGCGGCGGTGCACCTCATCCCCGGCATGATCCCAGGAGGCCAGCAGCGGCCGCACCGCTCCAAAATGCCACCCCTCCGGGGTTTCAATCCGCTCATAAACCGGCCCCAGACTTTTTTGACGCTCGTTTTGATTCACATCCGTCCAGCGCGCATGGAAAGGTCCCCAGTCCGAATGCACGGGAGAGACCGCCCCGAGAACCCGCGCGCCGAATCCCAGCAGCAAAAGGCCGCAAAGCAACTTGGAGCGCGGGAAAAAGATCACAAGCCTCCAAGTGCTGTACTGACCGTTCTGGCGAGTGAATTCGCCAGGCTTTCGGTGACCGCCGCATCCGGACCTTCGACCATGACCCGGCACATGGACTGCGTGCCGCTGTAACGGATGAGAATCCGGCCATTGCCGCGCAGCGTTTTTTCCGCCTCCGCAATTGCGGACTGAATCGACTTCACCTCCTCCAGCGGCGGCTTGTCGGACACGGAAACGTTGATGAGCTTCTGCGGATACAATTGCATCACCTGAGACAGTTCGGAAAGCTTTTTCTTTTCGGCCTGCATCACCCACAACAATTGCAGCGCGGCAATGATGCCGTCGCCGGTCGTATGAATGTTTTTACAGATAATGTGACCACTGGGCTCGCCGCCGAGCACGGAACCTTTTTCCATCAGTCCCTGAAGCACGTACCGGTCTCCCACCTGGGTCATGGTGTGTTCAATGCCCAGCGACTCCATGCATTTCACAAAGCCGAAGTTGCTCATCACCGTGGTCACCACATGATTGTTGGGCAGCATGCCCTGATCTTTCATATGCCGGGCGAGAATGGCGATAATGTGGTCTCCGGTCAGTTCCTGGCCTTTTTCGTCCACAGCAATGATCCGGTCGCCGTCCCCGTCAAACGCCAGGCCCAGATCCGCCCGGGTCTCCCGCACCTTGCGGATTAAATCATCGGTATGCTGGGAACCGCAGTTGTCATTGATGTTCAGGCCGTTGGGCTGATTGTGAATCGGCACCACCTCCGCGCCGAGTTCATCAAAAATGATCGGCGCGATTTTGTAGGTCGCCCCGTTGGCGCAATCCAGCACAATCCGCAATCCCTCCAGCGAAAGCGTATTGGGAAAACTTTTTTTGCAGAACACGATGTAACGGCCAATCGCATCGTCGATACGCTTTGCGCGGCCGACCTCGTTGGATACCGGCCGCAGATCCCGGATGCGGCCCGAAGTGATGATATCTTCAATCTCATCCTCCACTTCGTCCGGCAGTTTCATCCCATTATGCGAAAAAATCTTAATCCCGTTGTCCTCATAAGGGTTATGCGAGGCCGAAATCACCAGCCCGGCATCGGCCCGCATACTGATGGTTGAAAACGCGATTCCCGGCGTCGGGATCGGCCCCAGCAGAAACACATCCACGCCCATGGAGCAGATGCCGGCCGAAAGCGCATTCTCCAGCATGTAGCCGCTCACCCGCGTGTCTTTGCCGATCACAATGCGCCGCCGGCGTCCCGGACAATGCGCCCGCTTGCAGACAAACGCGGTGGCCCGTCCGATTTCCAGCACGTTTTCCGCAGTCATCAGCCCGGTATTCGCAACACCGCGCACGCCATCGGTTCCAAACATTCTCGCCATAAGGTCTCTCCAGAAATCCAGTTAATTAAAGGGTTTGAACAAACAAACCACAGCCTCTACTTGCGCGTTTAAACGGGAAAACACAAGATTTTTCTCCGATGCACCCAGACGCTGAACCGACCCGGGAACCGAAGAATCCCCCTCACCCGGCCGCCCGGCCAGATCCTGCAGCGCCTCATCCGGTTCCGGGGACAACAGCACATCGCGCATCCGCCCCCCCGCCTGTGCCCACTGCGCCCGGATCGCCACGGCATCCTCCCCGAGCAGCCCAATCCATTTATCCAACTGACGCACACGCTCCTCTTTGGCCGAGGAAATCACCTCCAACGCCCCCTCCCAGCAACGCTGACGATACGGATCCGCCGCCATCCGCACCCGGCGAAAACTGCGATACCAAACGTCCAGCGCATGCAAATTCCCCAAAAACCGCAGATTGGCCCTCAATTTCCCGGCCGGATCGCGAATCCGCCCCGGGGTATACGCCTGATGCCGGAACCCGCCCGCATCGCCCGCACGGTACAAATGCCCGGCCTCCTCCATGTCCTCACGCAGAATGCCCCCTGCGGCCAAAACCGTGCCAAAATCCGCCGAACAGGGCCCCACCACCCCGCCCTGACCTCCCAGAAAAATCGGCGGCTGATCCAGCAGCACCCCCCGGGGCACATCGCCGAACATCGACGCCGTCGCCTTGTCCGCGTGCGGCGTAAAATTAAAGTGAATAAACGAAGATCCCACCTCACTGTGATCCTTGCGGCTGGTGCCCCCGGCCATGAGCACATCGCAAAAATTGATCAAACTCCCCAGGGTCACAAACGGAAATAAAATCGTCTGCTTCAGGCCCACCGTATGAGCGATATTCGCCTCCTCCTCCAGCAGACAGCCCGGACGCACGTGCGCGCCCGACCCGCAGGCACTTTCATCCAGAAAGACCGATTCTTTAAAAAAGCCACCCTTCAGGGCCACATCATGGCCCAGTTGACAGTCCACCACCGTCGCGGGCGTCTCGCCGCCAATCACACAGCCCGGGCCAATCGAAAGCCGCCCCCCCTCCAGCCGCGTGCCCGGATGCAGCACCACCCCCGGCGCAATCCGCTCCACATTCACATCCTCATCCACAAACACCGACATCGGATGCGGCATATTGACCCCGCGCTCCAGGAGCCGGGCCGTCAAAGACGTTTCTTCAAGCGGAACTGACGAAGGGTAAGGAATATCCATACACGCCAATGTGCTCTTTTTCGGGGCCCTGGTCAAGAAATACTCGTGAGTGGACTCCACGATGTTTTTACGGCGAAAGCCCCCTCATCACAAGGCACAAGGGGTCAGCCCGTGCATTTTAACATTATTTCCTTCAATTTTCGAATTTTTTTCTCCTGGCCATGGCGAAACCGGCTTATAGCACGCGAACAGTTCGTTCGGTGCCCCATTCTCAACCGCTCCGCTATCCAGGTGCCGCTCACGGCGGTATGCGTTTTGATCAACCAGGCGATTGCCTGTTTTTCGGGCTGAACGCTTTTCGCCGCCAGCAGACCTTCTTCGTTCCATTCAAGAGCTTCCA
>PXDP01000175.1 GCA_003565035.1 PVC group bacterium
CGACCGCACCTCTCCCCAGGCCTTTCACGATTACTTTACCCACATTTCCGAGTTTGAACCCACCCGCGCCGCGCAGTATCTGATCCAGCATTACTGCTGGGTCTGTATTAATCCCAAAGAGGCGGAAGATGTGGGCTTCAGCCGTGAGGTGATTTCGTTTATTCCTGAATTTCTCGACAAACCCACGGTGCTCGGCCTGGGCGAGATCGGTCTGCACCTCAGCACCAAAAATGAGATGACCATCTTTGAGGAGCAGGTGGAGTTGGCGCTGAAATATAACCAGCTGATCTGGATTCATACCCCGCATCTGAACGACAAGCTTCGGGGAACCCGGATGATGCTGGAGTATCTGAGCGGACATGGCGGAGTGAATCCGGAGCGGGTGATGTTTGACCACATGGAAGAACATACGCTGCCGCTGGTGTTGGAGCACGGGTTCTGGGCGGCTATGACCGTCTATCCGGTCACCAAAAATTCCCCGCAGCGGGTGATTGATGCGATTGAGACGTTTGGCCCCGACCGCCTGGTGGTCGATGCCAGCGGCGACTGGGGTCCGTCTGACCCCGCGACCCTGCACGACACAATTTTTGAAATGCGCCGCCGCGGACATAGTGACAAGGCGGTGGAGCGGGTGTTTTACAACAATCCATGTCAGTTCCTGCGCCAGAGCGGAAAATTCCGGTTGGAGATGCTGGATCTTTGATTTTTCAACTGGTGGGGGAGCCCGCCCGGGATTTTGCGATCGGAAATGGTGTTCGGTCTTTAACGGAAAGGAGGGTCAGGTTCGCAGGAGACGGATGTGGTGTAGATTTGAGAAAGCGTCTCTGATGCGGGCGGGGGGGAGCCAGTCGGGCGGTGCGGCTGCGACGGCGGTGCGGGCGTAGAGGGTTTGCAGCCGGCGCAGGGTGGTGGCGGCATTGTAGTGTTCCCGCAGGAGGGTCCGGTTGCGTTGAATGAGGGCCGGGTCGGCGGATACGGGGAGGTCGGGCCGGAAGCCGGAGCGGAGGACGCGGGCCTGGGCCAATTCGTCAAGGCGGCCGAAATCGATTTGACCGGATTGGACCCATGCGGCCTGGAGATCGGGGAGAAGAACCGGGGTGTTCAGACCGACGGTGGCCCGGGCGTTCCGGACGGTCTGCAGAGCGCGGGGCCAGAATTCGGGATCGAGGAGTCCGGTAGGCACGGGCAGGGTTTCGTAGAGGCCGTCGAGACGGATTCCGTCCGCTTTGAAGCCGGCGGTGATGTCGGGCAGATCCCGGCCGAACAGCGGTCGGTTCATGAGAAAGGGTTCCAGGAAACTCATACCGAAGCCTTCGCCGACACTGGTGGTGATGCAGGCGTCGGCGGCGCTGACGACTTCGGTGAAGGATGTGCCGGACTCCATGCCAATCCCGAAGCGCACGGGGAGTCTGAGCTGTTCCGCCAGGGCGGTCCATTGATCAAAAACGGGCCGTTCGGCGGGGTTTTCGGGAATGAGCGAGGTGGCGAACTGCATGTCCTTGCCGCGGGTTTGTGCCCAGAGGAGAAATTCGCCGATGTTTTTGCGGCGGATACCGCGGCTGAGGTACAGGACGGTGCGGGGCGGGGTTACGGGCGGCGGCAGATCGTCCGGGGATTCGATGAGGTTGGGCAGGAGGGTGACGCGTTCCGCAGGAAGGCCGGCACCGAGGAGAATATCCCGGTCGCGGGCCTGCAGAACGGCATACTGAATGTGGGGTCCGTGGGGGTACAGGCTGTGTTCCGGGTCAGCCAGGGCCTGAAGCAGGGATTGCAAATTCGCGGGGCGCCCGTCTTCGGCAAAATCGTGAAGCTGCAGGACCATGCGCGCGCCGCGGCGGGCGAGTTCAGCGACGGCGGCGGTGACGGCGGGGTTTTTGCCGAGGCTGTGATTGTGGATGTGGAGAACGGTGTCTTCCCCGAGACCCGCGAAAGTGTCCACCAGGGTTTGCACGCTTGCGGGGTCGGCGGTCGGACCGTAGGCGAGTTCGGGGAGCATGCGGAGTTCGACGCCCTCCGGGGGCGGTTCGGGGGAGGGCTCCCCACTGTAGAGTACGACCTTTTCACCGGCATCGCGAAGAATGCGGGCATGGCTGAACATCACCCGGGTGACTCCGCCGCGGCGGAGGTGGTGATGGATCAGGGCGATCACGCGTGAAATTTCTCCCGGTATTCGTCCACGGTGATGATGGGCGGGCGCTCCTCTTCAACGATGGTGAATTGTTTCTGCTCGAACATTTGCTCGCGGGTCTGGAATTGCCGCAGGATGGAGCTGACTTCGGATTTGACATCGACCATGCCGAGCTGCTGTGCGCGGTTGAGGAAGGACTGGAGGATGCCGAAGGCCATTTTACCGAGGTCGCGGGTGTCCTGATTGCGGTGAACGCGTTTGTCGAGGTCGGTCTGGGCAAAAGCGTAGAGCCCCCATTTGGTGTAGACGTCGATGAGGTGGGAAATCTCAACCCCGTAGCCGATGGGGAAGGCAATTTCCTCAAGGACCTTGCGGCGCACGGCATACTCGCCGGAGAGCGGCTGCATGAGGGCGGTGAGTTCTGGAAAAAAGAGCGAGAAGAGTGGGCGGGTGAGGATTTCGGTGACGCGTCCACCGCCGGAGGGGCGGATCCCCTGGGAGAAGGCGAGGGGGCGGTCGTAGAAGGCTTTGACGTACTGGGTTTCGGGCTGGTACAGCAGGGGCGCGACCAGACCGTACACAAAGCGGGAGTGGATGTTGGTGATGTCTGCGTCGACGTAGACGATGATGTCGCCCTCCAATTGATGGATGGCTTTCCAGAGGTTTTCACCCTTGCCACGTTTGAAGCCCTGGGAGGGGAGGATGTCGCCGGAGAAATAGGTGTCGGCTCCGAAGGAGGCGGCGACCTCTAGGGTGCGGTCGGTGGAGCCGGAATCGATGACCGCAATCTCGTCGATGAGCGGATAGCGGGTCATGAGTTCGGAGCGGAAAATGACAATCTCTTTGCCAATGGTGTGCTCTTCGTTGAGGGTGGGGATGCAGAGACTGATCTTGAGGTTCTGCCGTTCCTTCTCGTCCACGAGCTGCTTGAGATCCCAGAAGGTGGAATGGTGAAAGGTGTTGGATTTGAGCCATGCGTCGATGTTCATGGGGTCACTCCTTGTGCGTTCAGATGGGGGGCGTCCAGACCGGCGAGGACGCCGAGCACCTGGGCGATTCCGTCGAACATGGGTTCAATTTCAACCGTTTCCTCCAGGGTGTTGACGTTGTGGACCTGGGTGAGTCCGAGGGTGACGGCGGGGATTTTTGCGGCGATGAGGGCGGCAAGTTCGGACATACTGGGACCGATTTGCGGTGAAATGTCGAGGGTTCGCATGACCTCGCGGGAGATCTGGACGAGCGGATGGTCGAAGGGAATGCCACCGTGCTGCCGCCAGGCGATTTCCTCGAGTTCGATTTGGACGCCGCTGCGGGCGCGGACCTCGTCGATAATGCCGCGGATGCTTTGGAGAATGCCGCCGGCGACTTCATCGGATTCGCTGCGGACTTCGAAACGGAGTTTGGCTTCGCGGGCGAGCTGGTGGAAGGTGTTGCCGCCCTCGATGCTGCCAAAGACAATGGAGGTTTGCGGGCGGCTGGGACGGGGGATTTCGAGAATGCGGTTGATGATGTCGTTCAGGCGGTAGATCGCACCATAGACCCCGAAACGGGAGAAGTCGTATTCGTCGGGCATTTGCACCGCGATTTCACCGCGCATCATGGCCACGGAGGTGTAGTTGAGGCGGCCGAGGGGGCAGCCCTCAAGACAAACCGCCTGATCAATTTTCATGGAACTGTTTTCCAGGAGAAAGCGGATCCCGCCCAGGTTTCCGCGTCCCAGACTGCGGGAGACGCCGAGGAGAAGCAGGTTGTACGACGGCTGGAACTTGAGGTGCCGCAGCAGCATCGGGAGGGTGACGAGGACGGCGGCCCCGAGGCTGTTGTCCCCGATGCCGATCCCTTTCACGCGGTCCGGGCCCAGAGAGAGGGCGTGGTTTTCTTTGGGTTCAAAAACGGTATCGAGGTGGGCGACCACGGCGACGGTTTTATCACCGGTGGTTCCGGGAAGGAAGCCCACCGCATTATTCACCTCATCCGAGCTGATGTTATCCAGTCCTGATTCGCGGAAGCGGTCCAGCAGAAAGCGCACGCGATTTGCCTCTCCGAAGGTCGGCGAGGCGGTTTCGGCGGTCATCACCAGATTTGCCAGCAGCAAATCCCGGCATTCCCGGACGAGCTTCCGGAGATCTTCCGGGTTTTTCATGGTTTCATTCATGCGGTTTCCTTCCTCAAAATCATAAAAATGCGGCTTTGCATTTGCAGGCACGGTTGAAGAGTCTATTTTGTTTACGACAGAATGCGAATCGATCAACCTTGAGGGGGAAAAGAATGTCATTAAATATTGGTTTTGTCTCCACGCGCTTCGCGGGAACCGATGGTGTGAGCCTGGAAAGCGCCAAGTGGGCGGAGATCCTCTGGGAGTCCGGCCATGTATCGTATTGGTACGCAGGCAAGCTGGACCGGGATCCGGGCGCGAGCATGCTGGTGCCGGAGGCGTACTTCAAACACGCGGAAAACGAATGGATCAATGAGCGGATTTGGGGGGTGAAAACCAGGGACCCGGAGGTCAGCAAACGTGTGCGGCGCATGGCCGAATATCTGAAGGGGACGCTCTATGAATTTGTACACCGCTTTTCGATTGATTTGCTGATTCTGGAAAACGCGCTGACGATTCCCATGCATGTGCCCCTGGGAATGGCGATTACCGAATTTCTGGCGGAAACGGGGCATCCTTCGATTGCCCATCATCACGATTTTTCCTGGGAGCGGATCCGGTTTTCGATCAATGCGGTGAATGATTATCTGGAACTGGCCTTTCCGCCGCGCCTGCCGAATGTGGTGCACACGGTCATTAATCAGGCGGCCCAGGAACAGTTGTGCTGGCGGCGCGGGGTGACCTCAATCCTGACCCCGAATGTGATCGATTTTAAAAATCCGCCTCCGCTTGAGGATGAGTATGCGGCGGATGTCCGTTCGGAGCTGGGGCTGAGCGAGGACGATATTTTCTTTTTGCAGCCGACCCGGATTGTACCGCGCAAAGGCATTGAACACGCCATCAAACTGGTGGAGTCGATGAACGATCCCCGCTGCAAACTGATTATTTCGCATGAAGCCGGGGATGAGGGCTTCGGGTACATCAATATGCTTAACGAACTCGCGCATGAAGCCGGGGTGGATATGCGGGTGGTGGCCGACCGGGTGGGGGATCTCCGCGGTCGCGATGCGCAGGGTCGCAAAATTTATACCCTGTGGGATCTGTATCCCCACGCGGATTTTGTGACCTATCCCAGCATTTACGAAGGCTTCGGCAATGCGCTGCTGGAGGCGATTTACTTCAAGAAACCGACTCTGATCAACCGGTATGATATTTTTGCCCGGGATATTGAGCCCAAGGGTTTCCGGTTTCCGATGATGGAAGGCTATGTGACCCGCGGGCTGGTGCAGGAAGTGAAGCACATTCTCGATGATGAAGCGTATCGGACCGAGATGGTGGAACATAATTACCGTACAGCGGAGCATTTTTTCAGCTACGAGGTTCTCCGCCGCAAGCTCAATGCGGTGATTGCCAATCTGGTTTAATGCGAGTCAAC
>PXDP01000247.1 GCA_003565035.1 PVC group bacterium
CAAACTCTCCATAATAAATTATAGAAAAATTTGCCTGCTCCATTTACGTTGGAGCCTCAAATTCATCAATTGGGTTCGCACAAGCTTTACAAATCACATCATTTCTAAATCGAAATAATTTGTTGTCTTGTTGAATTGTCAAAGAACTCTGGAGACATCTTCTTTCGAAGCGCTCCGAAAATCGGGCCCGCCTTTATACCCCGTTTTGCGCTCAAGAGTCAATAGGTTTTTTTACCTTTTTTTGACTCCGCATCGCGGGCCTCGTCTCAGCCTCTTTCGGTTGGACGTCTGGCGGCTTCTCTGCCGTGGCCGGATCTCCCGGCGCGCACTGCGGCGCTTGGTTTAACACAGGTCAGGGTCTCCTGACGGGACGGCGGGTTATATGCATTTTCTTCCCCCCGTCAACACCTCTTTCATTCTTTTTTCATATTCCTTTTTCCCCTCCCGAACCCTCCCCAACCCTTCGTCTCCCTTACCCACGTCCAACCCGCAACTTAGACCCATTTTTTACCAAGCCACACCACTTTGCCTCACAGCACCCGCCTGCAGCGACTGTGTCGCAGACACTGCGGGCAGGTCGGTGTTCATCGGTGTCATCGGTGGCTCCCCTTCTTCTCCCCCATCCGTTGTCCGGCGCAGCTATCCGTTGGTTTCCCCTCTTCCCCATCCCCATCCGTTGTCCGGCGCAGCTATCCGTTGGACATCCCCTCTTCCCCATCCCCATCCGTTGTCCGGCGTAGTCATCCGTTGGACATCTCCCCTCTTCCCATTCGCGGGACGGCTCTGCCATTCGCGGTGTACCTTCTTCTATCCGTGGTCCGGCAAGTCTATCAGTGGTTTCCTTTCTTCTTCACCATCCGTTGTCCGGCGTAGCCATCCGTTGGACATCCCCTCTTCCACCGATGCCTCACAGCATCCGAGTCAATTCGCGTCCATCCGTGGTTTCTTTTCGGCCTTAGAACGTAAACACCAAGTCCTCCATATCCCGCAGGCGTTTGGCCTCGCCTTCGCAGGTCGTTGATCGCCGCGACCCGCCCTGATCCAACTGGTTAGGCCCGACCGAATAAACCGTGCGCACCTCCTTCAGTCCCCGATCATGTTGGGTCGGATTCTCCGGCTGATAGGATAAAATAACAGAACCCTAACGAAATGACGAACGCAAGGATATACAGATTCATTAAATACGTAGCCCATCTGCAACAAGAGTTTTTCCGGCATTGACAAAATTTCAAAACGTATCTACAGTATATACATGATTGCAAAAGTCTTTAAGTCTGGAAATTCCCTGGCTCTGCGGCTTCCGCGCGAACTGCGACCAGTGGAAGGAGTAATGAATATCGAGCCCCGTGGGGAACGCTGGATTGTCACTCCGGCCAAACCGCGGAAATGGCCGACGAATTTTTTCGAAGAGATTCGTATCGAGGATGATGCGTTTTGCCGCCCCGAACAGGGAGAGCACCGGGAGTTCACTCTGTGACGCACTTGCTGGATACCGACACCTGCATCGCCCTGCTGCGCGGGGTCCCCGGGGTGCTTGAAATTGCCGCCCGTAAAGTACCGGATGATCTGGCCCTTTCTTCCATCACCCGCTATGAACTCCTGTTCGGGGCCGCCCGCTGCCCGGAAGCCCGGCGGGAAATCGAAACCGTCAAAGTTAACCGTTTCCTGGAAACTCTCCATGAAATTCCTTTTGATTCCGAAGCGGCGGATCTCGCCGCACGTCTCCGCGCCGGGCTCGAAGCCAAAGGCAGCCCCATCGGCCCTATGGACCTCCTCATCGCCGCCACCGCCCGTGCCAACCACCTCATCCTCGTCTCTGGAAATCAGAAGGAATTCAAGCGCATTCCAAAACTTAAACTCGAATCCTGGATGTAAAATGAATGACATGGGAATTTCCTCGACTTGACGAACCTCGTGTGCTCGCCGCACGGGCGAGGGCCACTCCCAGCTACTTCGTGACCAGACGGATTTGTGTTTAAATAATCGTACGCCGGTGCCAGTTCCCAATCACCCAGTTAAACAACACCCGGTCAAAAAACCGGGCCAGTTGCAGAGTTGGAATACTGCTGAACTCACAGACCACCCGCACCAGGGTTTCCAGGTTGCCCAAATATTTCCACGAAAAGGGAACCTCCAGCAACTGCCAGCCATCCTTCACCCGCAAGCGCGTCTGATGGGTCGGTCCCTGACGGTCGAAGCGTTCGATCCAGAACACCGCATGTCCGTCGCGGCTGCGGACAAGCCCGCAGCGGGGAACATCGATACAGGCTTCCGCCGCCGCTTCCCGATACGCCGGAGAGCTCGACTTCAAAATATAACGCCCCCGCTCTGTCACCATGCGGAACTGACCCTGTTTACGTTTTCATCCGTTGGATATCCCTCTTCCCCATACCCATCCGTTGTCCGGCGTTAGCCATCCGTTGGTTCCCCTCTTCCCCATCCCCATCCGTTGTCCGGCGTAGCCATCCGTTGGACATCTCCCCTCTTCCCATTCGCGGGACGGCTCTGCCATTCGCGGGGCACCTCCTTCTATCCGTTGTGACGCAAGGCGGCGGTATTTCCGCCGAATGCTTTCACAATTTCCGCGCATAAACTCCCCGTTTGATGCGAATCAGTTCACCGGCGTTGATCAGATCCTCCAGTTTACTGTATATAATATTCAGGAAACCATCAACAAGACCCGGTACCCCTTCTCCCCACCGCCCGCAAAATGCGATCCAGCACCGTATCCAGGTGCGTCGTCAGATCGCCGGCCAGAAACCTAAGCACCCAGAAGCCCTTTTCCTGAAGCAAACTGTCTTTTTCCCGGTCCCGGCGGTACGCCTCCAGATCCCTGAAATGCGCGGCGCCATCCAGTTCAATCACCAGTCTGGAACCCCGGTCCATAAAATCCACTTCCATCATCGCCTGTCCGCGAAACGGAATCGGCAGTTTTTCGTTCATCTGAAATCGGCCCGCCGTCTCTGGCAGACTTTCCAGCCGCCGCCAGAGAAACAGTTCCGACGCACTTCTTGCCCGCTCTTCCCCCACAAGCGCCGCCGAAACCTCCTCGTAACTCGCGTCCACAAACAGTTTCGCCAGCGGAACATCCACACCATCACGCACCAAACGACGCACACTGTTCGCATGATCCCGTTTCCATTCCGGATTCACCGGCAAAGGCACATCGGTTGGCCATCCCGGAATCGCACTCGCCGGAATCAGAACCGTGTACCCAAGCTTCTCGTACACCTTGCAGCGCCGATCAAACATCCTGGAGAACACCGGATGATTCACATCCGCATAGTCGTACACCCGCACCCGGTGTTTACCGTCCGCCTGACGATGCAGCCGCCCCACATACTGCGCCAGAATTCCTTTCCACGAAACCGGCATCGTCAAAAACAACGCATCCAGCACCGGATCATCAAACCCTTCCCCCACAAATTTCCCCGTAGCCAGCACCACCCGTTTCTCACCTTCTTCGCCCGATTTTCGCGCCCCCAACGCAACATCCAACTCCTTACGGCTTAATCCTCCCTGTAGAATCGTGAGCTGCACGCCCTTCTCCCGCAAAGCTTCCGCCAGAATATTCAAATGCTCAACCCGCTCCGTCAGAACCAAGGGATGTTCCTTTGCCTCCAGGGCGCTCATCACATCCGCGACAATTATTTGGTTGCGGGACGCCTCCAAGGTCAGTTCCTGCATCCAGGCCGTAAAATTCTGCCGAACATTCTCAGAATCCTCGATCATGGATGTAAACCCCGTCGGCCTCACAATCACCTGCTTTGATAAAGCCTGCGTCCCGGCGTGCTCACGGGCCTCCACCCGGTGACGCACCGGACCGCACTGCATAAAGATGATCGGATGATGCCCATCTTTCCTTGTTACCGTCGCCGATAATCCAAGCACATACTTGGCCTTTGCACGGCGCAGGCCCAATTCAAAACTCCGGGCCGAAACATGATGGCACTCATCCACAATAATCTGCCCGTACTCCGCAATCCGGTCATCCACATTCCCCTTGCGAACCAGGCTGGGCAGCAAAGCAACATCCACCCTGCCCTTTAACTTTCTTCTGCCTCCGCCCAAGCGCCCGATTTCATCCTCCTGCATTGTGAGAAACGTGGTCAAACGCTCCACCCACTGCTCCATCAACTGTTTTCGATGCACAAGAATCAGGGTATTCACCCCCCGTTCCGCAATCATGGCCGCCGCCAGAACCGTTTTCCCAAACGCCGTGGTCGCGGCGAGTACGCCGGTATCATGCTTTAAAAGAGATTCCATCGCCTTTAGCTGATCTTCCCGTAATTCGCCTTTGAACTGAACCTGAATCGGCACCCCCTGATACCGGGTGTCTTTGGTTTTACGCCGGATTCCGTAATGCTTGAGCAGCTTTTTTACATCCTCCAGGCATCCCCGGGGCAAAGCAAAGTGATCCGGATACTCCTCCGCACAGGCAATGATCCGTGGAAGTTGATAGGTCGGCAGTCGCATTGCCTGGGCTTTATAAAACTCGGGATTCTGAAAGGCTGCCAAACGCAAAAGACGATTCCGAAGCGATGGTGTGAGTTCTGATTTATCCAGGTAAATCTGATCTCCGAGCGTTAACGAAACCTTTTCGGGTATCGTTCCCTCCAAAAGGGTGGGCGGCAGACGTGAAGGCCTCAAACGCCAAGGTTCATCCGTCCCTTCTTCCTCTGGAACCGCCCGAACACCCAGAATGCGCCCGTTGGCCTGAGAAGTTTCAACCAATCCTTTCACTTCCGCAGGTGTCATCTTTTGCAGCGAAGAAAGAAAAGCCCAAGGATCCGGCCACGGCTCAAAATTCTCCTGCAAAAACAAAGTATTCCCGCGCTGACGCGCCTCGTACTGAAGCGGCAACGCGATCAAATTTCCAAACCCGCCCGACGGCAGGGTGTCCTGATTCGGGAACATACGATCATACGAATCAAAACCAAGCTCCGGACGACGTTCCATCGTCTCCGTCAACAACATAGCCCCCAGTTTCCGGGCCAAGATTGCCGGCAAAGGCTCCGTAAAAAACACCCACAAATGCCCCCCATTACCGGAACGGGACCGTTCCAGAGCCACGGGCACGTTCAGCCGCTCACACGTCTCCAGCAAGGCCTTGGCATCCGACTGCCAGTCCGCCTTGTCCAAATCCACTGCCAAAAACCGACAGGTTTCATCCAGCAGCATGGGATACACCCCCATCACAAAGGGCTTCCCCGTCTCATCCTTTCCCGTCAAATGCTGACGAATCACCGATGCATCCACCACCACAAACGCGCGGTTCGGGCACGCCGCACACTTGATACGCGGCTTCTCACAAATGCCGACTACCCACTCATTCCCACAAGCCGGAGCGTATCCACTCCGCCCCGTTTTGCGGTTCTCGAAACGCCGGGCGAACACGTCCTCTCTCCCTCGGAATAACGAGAGAAACAACGCAACTTTCTCATCAGGTGTGGACTGATTTGTGATCACAGCTCAAAACGAACCCTACCGAAATGACAAACGCAAACGCGGAGTTCATCAGCCCACAATCCAGATCGTCAGACGCTTCGGTCCGTGAGCGCCCAGCACCAGAATCCGCTCAATATCTCCAGTGCGGCTGGCCCCGGTGATGAACGAAATCAGACTCGGCGGCGCATCCCCGTACCG
>PXDP01000067.1 GCA_003565035.1 PVC group bacterium
CAACGCTACGAAGGAAACATATGAACCCGAAGAATGGCGAATTCGAACTGACGCCGGAAGAGCAGGAAATCGAAAACTCTGCAGAATGGACAGTATCGGTTGGTCCCGAAAAGCGAAAACGAATAGAAAAGATCCTCGATACCGCCCGTAAGTCTCGGGCAATCAGTCTCCGACTGTCGGAACAAGACCTTGAGATGACAAAACTACGCGCGTCTCGGGAAGGGGTGCCGTATCAGACGCTGATAAGTTCGATCATTCACAAATATGTGACCGATCAACTGGTGGAAACGGACGAAATCAGAAAGGCGCTCGGTCGCGGCGTTGGGAAGGACGCAACATGACATGTTGCCTCAGCTGCCGTGGTTTCTACCTCGCAACTGGGCTCATCATGGAGTATCGCTGTACGGCTCTCGCTCGATCCTCGTAGGAACACTTGAACAATCACATCTTGGGTACATGATTTTGTCCGCACCTCCTCCGCGCTCAACCAATGGGATGGTACCCTGCATATACCGGATTAGTCGTACGTCGGTTCCGGGTAGGATTCTTCAGCGAGGCGGGTCAACTCATTGATTCTGTCGCGCAGGTCGGCAGCTCGTTTTGAATCCTCCTCCAGCTTCTGCCGGTCTGCTGCGAGGATTGAGCGGAGTTGGTCGTATTCTGCCGTAAGTTCCGCCAGTTGAGCTTGGATTGATGTATTCTTCATGATATTTCCTCCCTGTTTTCACGAGGGTCGACTTGTACAAGGTGCTGCGCCGACAGTATCGGGTCAAGTGTGTACCGAATCGCTCTATTGGGGCATTCGTGCCATCGTCGTCGATTCTCTTGATTGCCGCTCGACTACTGAAGACGATGTACAGTCCACAAGGAAGGTGAACGATGCGCAAGCTACATTTACAAATGCAAATGTCTGTCGATGGTTTTGTCTCAACTGGTCCAAACGATGAACAGAAATGGGTGACGTGGGCGTGGGCGGAAATCAAACAATACGTTCTGGATTTGGCGGAATCCGCAGACACAGAAATAATCGGTAGAAAACTGGCCGTTGACTACATTCCATACTGGCTTAACACATTTGATAGACCTGACGACCCAATGCACGTAATCTCCAAGATCAAAGCGACTCAGAAGAAGATCGTCTTTACGAAGACACTTACGGCATCCGAATGGGAGAATACAGAGCTTGCAAAAGGAAACCTGGCTGACGAAGTTAACAGACTAAAAGGCGAAAGCGGCAAGAATATTATCGTCTATGGTGGCAGTTCCTTTGTCTCCGCATTACTGAAAGAAGGACTGATTGATGAAGTTCATTTGATCGTCAATCCCGTTGACCTCGGTAGAGGCGTATCGGTTTTCAGTAACCTTGAAAGTTGGCAAGCGCTCCGACTCAAGAAGTCGATCACATATGACAGTGGCCTCGTCCTACTGAACTATGAGCTGAAATGACACCGGCTCCCGACTTCGTCGGTGACCCAGGCATGCATCATGCTTGTGTGTAGATCAATACGGCAGTAGGATTTGTGACGGTGTGTGTTGAGCGGTTGAATCCTGAAGAAGCGAGAGTTCAGTTTCTCGAGACCCGGTTCCAGATAGCACACTCAAAGACAAGGAGGTATCGTGGCAGTGAATCGTCCGGACAACATCGGTATCGTGGTGGAGAACCTCGATACCGTTATTGAGTTTTTTTCTGAACTCGGGCTTATCCTTGAAGGCCGCATGCCTATCGACGAGGAATGGGCTGGCCGTGTAACCGGCATACGTGGGCAGCGGGTTGAGATCGCGATGATGAAAACTCAAGACGGCCATGGCCGCCTTGAACTCTCGCGCTTCGACGCTCCTGCGATCGCGTCAGATCACCGCACAGCCCCGGTAAACTCATTGGTATACCAGCGCGTCATGTTCGCTGTCGAGGATCTAGATGATACCCTCGCCCGACTCAGGAAGCTTGGTGCAACGCTGATTGATGAAATAGTGGATTATCAAGGCGTGTACCGACTCTGCTACATCCGGGGTCCCGAAGGCATTCTCATTGGGCTCGCCCAGCAACTTGAGCAACAGCCCTCCCGGAAGAATCCTACCTGAGCCGAGACAGTTGAGAAATTGAGCAAGATACAGGAATGCGAACTTGCCGATAGGCGGAGGTCATGGTAGGATTTTGAGCGATTGCTCTGCTTGATCCACCTGCCTTTCATTTGCTTTTCCCCGCAATCTAAAGTGAACTGAGATGATGTTGCCGGAGATGATACGACCGGCGTGGTGTTATCTTGATCCGTATAAAGCTCAAGGGGTTGGTCCGTAATGCGCGTCAAATCCTTTTGAGGGATCGATTTGGATGGGGATGAAACGGTGGGACCAACGTCTTATACGGCAGAGATCGCGTGTCGAAGGGTTTTCGACCGGATCCGGATAAACAGTAGTTATATTCAATGGAGTACGCATGACAAAGGATGAAATTCCGAGCATTGCTAAGGAGAGCCTATCGGATCTCCTGCGGGAACCAGGAGGCATCCTATACAGCAGCCATGAGACATTGAAGCCCGGAAGCGTTTATTTGCTCGGCTTTAATCCGGGTGGCAGCAATGGAGCGCCACTTGGTGAAAGCATTAAGTCGATGTTGTCATACAATGATAACGCATACATTGATGAGCGCTGGAGCAATGGTAATGGCGCATGGGAGCCTGGGGAGGCTCCACTCCAAAAAAGAATTCACTGGTTGCTCAACGAACTTGGGTTGGAAACTTCAGCGGTCTGTGCGAGTAACTTGATTTTCTTTCAAAGTCGATCGGCTAACGACATAAGTTTTTCTTTAGCCAAGAGATGCTGGCCAGTTCACGAAGCCATTCTGAAAGTAGTACAACCGAAGCTGATAATTGCATTCGGAAACTCGGTCGATTCCCCATACGGATATTTGCACGCGATGTTTGGGGGAAAAGAAGAGAATATGCCATCAGGTCACGGCAACTGGCAGGTTAAAGGCTTTCGTTGTCGTATCAATGATAAGCCAGTTTATGTGGCAGGCTTACCACATCTTAGTCGGTACTCCCCTGTGGGGAAGCCACAGGTAGTGCAGTGGTTAGCTGAGCATCTGTGAATATAACAATCGGCTGCACGGCGACCAATTTTCCGCCGCTTCGCGGCTCCAAATCGGCGCGTGAGCCGGGCGTTCGGCAAACACACCATGCGTAAAATTGCCATCGTAGCAGAATACGATCCCAGTTTTGAGCCACATGTAGCCACCAATCGGGCTATCGAGCATTCGTGCGCCCAACTGTCTTTGAAAGTGGGCTATGAATGGGTTTCAACAGAAGATATATCAGAGGAGCTGTTCCGCGATTATAGTGGGTTGTGGGTCGCACCCGGAAGCCCATATCGGAACCTGGAAAAAACCATCTGGGCGATCCAATTTGCTCGCGAGGGCGGATTCCCAACAATTGGAACCTGCGGTGGATTTCAACACATCATGTTGGAGTACGCCAGGAATGTAATTGGGATCCAAGGCGCCACACATGCCGAGTATGATCCCTACGCTTCGGATCTCTTTATCGCGCCACTATCCTGTTCCTTGGCAGGGAGGTCGATGGCCCTCAGCTTAAACTCTGGATCAAAAGTGGCCAAGTTTTACGGTTCCGAATCGGCGACCGAGCAATACTACTGTAACTTTTCCGTTAACCCGGAATATATCGAGATCATCAAATCAGGTCCAATACGTATATCTGGATCAGATAGTGAAGGCGAGTTACGAGTGGTCGAGTATCCAGAACATCCATTCTTTATAGGAACTCTTTTTGTTCCCCAGGCCCGTTCTCGGCCAGGAAGCCCCCATCCGCTGATTTCAGCATTCGTTCAGGCGGTACAATCTGCCAAACAAGGCGCTTCACGGGACGCCTTCGGCGCCCGTGAGCTTTGACGTTAGATGCTCGGGAAAAATATGCTGTAGTGGCTCCAAAAAGTGGGTAATTAGATGGCGGACGACACCGAACAACTTATGATCAAAGGCATTAGCTACGATGTTGGAACGGAGTTCGAACGGAACGTACCAACACGAATAGTATGGAAGCTTGGTCTGGTACGCGATGAACTGAAGAGTATTTCGGAAGAATTGAACTGCAATGCCGTCTGTCTCTATGGGACGGATTTGCAACGCCTTTCCGACGCCTCGGAAATTGCAATGGAATTCGGCCTGTCGGTATGGCTCCAGCCAAGAATCATCGACGTTCCCCGGGCGATATACCTTCAACATCTTGAGGATGCTGCAATACTTGCCGAACGACTTCGGCAGGACGGTGGCCAGATAGTGCTGAACCTGGGCTGCGAACTTACACTGTTTGGTCGCGGTATGCTACCGGGCTTCAATTTCGGTATGCGCAGCAAATTGCTTGGCTGGAAACTGGGAAGGTTACTGCTTCCTCGCGCGAACCGTAAGCTTAATGCGTTGCTCCGGGTAGCAGTGGAAAAAGCACGGCGTCATTTTGGGGGAGAGATAATCTACTCCTCAGGCTTGTGGGAAACCCCGGAATGGGAATGTTTTGACATGGTGGGACTGAACCAGTATCGCGTTGAAGAAAACTGGGAAGTTTATGTTCCGGCGCTGCGGAGCCACTTCCGGCATGGCAAGCCCGTAGTTATAACGGAGTTTGGATGCGGAGCTTACGAAGGAGCGTCGCGCCTCGGTCCGACTGGGCACGAAGTCGTCAACTGGCGAAAATCACCCCCTGAACTTAGTTCTGAGCTCAAGCGGGACGAGAATGAGCAAGCTGAGTATATTGCTGAACTTCTCGACATCTATATCCGCGAAAATGTAGCGGGCGCATTTGTGTTCCAGTACATTAATCCGGTGTACGGGTATGACGAGAATGCGCGTTATGACCTCGATCGGGTGGGTTATGGAATCGTTCGCGTCCGTTGTGAAGATTCCGATAACTCCTACTCCTCCGGGCATAGAGAGCCCAAGAAGGCATTTCATGTGGTGTCAAAGATTTATGGGTGCTCATGAGATAATTCTTTAGGAATAGTTTCGCCAGCAAAGTGTTTGACTTAGTCAGCTATTGTTCGGATAGTGGCTCAGCAGGCCGCCCCAACAATCACAGGCACAGGGACAAATTTTCCGCTGCGCTACAAATTTGCCCGTGCTGTGGGCGTTGGATCGTCAACCATATTTAGCGCCGGAGCTAATTTCTTTACGCGACGATACGCCGTTTCCAATCGGCGTTCTTTGAAATTGCGAACACACTACTGTACAAGAAACAACTCCCCGCGATTATGTATTGACATTGGGCATCCAGATGATAAACTCAATTCGTGACGTTCAACTGGAACGATGACAAAAACGAACTTCTGAAGCGAACGCGGAATATTTCTTTCGAAGAAATCGTGATCGCGATCGAAGAAGGATGCATCGTAGATGTCGTGAAACATCAAAATTTGGAACGATACCCGAATCAACGTATCTATCTCATCGATTATCGGGATTACATATGGGCCGTTCCACACGTCATCGACAGCGAGAATGATGAAGTCTTTCTGAAAACGATATATCCCAGCCGGAAACTGACAAAGCGGTTTCGGCGAGACAAGGGGGACCAAATGGCACCCGAATACGAAAACACGAAGTTCGACTACATCGACGACGACGAACGGGAAATC
>PXDP01000205.1 GCA_003565035.1 PVC group bacterium
CAATCCCGTCACCGTAAAGAAAATAAATACACCGCTGATGTCCACACACGTCGTCAGCGCCGGACTCGCCACCAGGGCCGGGTCCACCTTGAAGCGCGAGGCCATCATCGGCAAAAATGCGCCCAAAAGCGTCGCACTCACCACCTGCAGCGCCAAAGCCAGCGACACCGCAAACGCGATTTCCCCCAGGGTCAGCCCCTCCGGAATCGTCCCCCGGGACCCAAAAAACAACACCCGGCCAAAGGCAACCACCGACAGGCTCAAGCCCAGCAGCACCGCAATCCGCACTTCTTTAAACAGCACTTTCAACAAATCTTTGGGTTTAATCTCCGCCAGTGCCAGGGCGCGCACCACCAGAGTGGCCGACTGACTGCCGGTATTGCCGCCGGTATCCGCCAGCATCGGAATAAAAATCGCCAGCATCGGAATCAGGGCGATCAGACCTTCATTTTCCTGAATAATCATCCCCGAAACCAGCCCCACCAGCGCCAGCGGCAAAATCCAGACAATGCGGTTGCGGAAGTGATTGAACACCGGCGTGGACATGTATTCCCTCGCCGAGTGGGAACCGGCGATCGCCATCAGTTTTTCCACGTCCTCCTGCTGTTCCTGACGCAGAATGTCGAGGGCGTCGTCGTGGGTCACGATACCCACCAGCAAATTATCCCCGCTCACCACCGGAATCGCCAGCAAGTCGAATTTTTCGATTTTCCGGGCCACCTCCTCCTGGTCATCGTTCACGTTGACCGCGAAGATATCATCGTTCATGATATCTTCGACCCGCTGATCGGGTTTGGAGAGGATGAGTTTCCGCAGGGAAACCAGACCCAGAAGCTGGTGGCGGTCGTTGACCACGTAAACGTAATAAATCGTTTCTTTGGCCGGGGCCTGAATCCGGAGCTGATTCAGGGCTGCGGACACGGTCAGTTCCGGCCGCAGGGCCGCGTAGTCGGTGGTCATCACCGATCCGGCGGTTCCCTCTTCGTAAGAGGCCAGCCGCCGGATGTCCTCGCGCTCCGCTTTGGCCACCAGAGGAAGAATTTCATCGCGGACTTTTTCATCCAGCTCCAGCACCAGGTCGGCGCGTTCGTCCGCCTCCATTTCCTCCAGCAGCTTCGCCATGTCGCGGCGCCGCTCGCCGCTGGCCAGCTCCACCTGCAGATCCAAATCAAAGTGCGGAAAAATCCAGGCCCGCTTCTCCACGCTCAGCAAGTGAAGCACCGACCAAATTTCGTTCACTTCCATTTCCTCCAGCGCCTCCGCGACGCTGGCCGGATGGTGGTCTTCGCAAAAATCGATCAGCGCCTGGCGGTCATCATTTGCCAGCAGCTCTTCCAGATTGACGGGGAGGGTTTCGATATCCATGTTTCCCCTATACCGGAAAAGACGAAAATTGCGAGCCAAGGACCATTAGAAATCGGCTTAAGGCCGGGAAAACCGCGCCCGGGAGCGGAGACGGCGGATGGCGCGCCGCCGTTTGCGGGTGCGGCGGGCCTCGATCGTCTGGTGATAATGGAAGGTCAGTTGATGCACGATATTCTCGATGCTGTTTTCCTCCGCCAGAATCCGGGCGGCATCGCCGCAGCGTTGGCGCAGCCCCGCATCGTCCATCATCCGCAGCATGGCCGCCGTCAGGGCCGCGGTGTCGTCCGGCGGAAAGAGCAGCCCGGTTTGTCCGGGACGCACCAGCTCGGGAATCCCCTTGGCCTCCGGGCCAATCAGCGGCACCCCGAAACTCATCGCCTCCAGCAGACTCACCGGCTGATTTTCGGTTTTGCTTGCGGTCACAAATACCTGTCCAATCCGGGGCAAATTCCGTTTCACCAGCTCCACATGAAGAATACTGCCTGTGAAAAGGACCTGCGCCTCCAGGCCCATCGTTGACATCATCACCTCCAGCTCCTTCCGCACCGGCCCGTCCCCCATGATCACCAACCGGGCTTCGGCCCGCTGCACAGCCACCTGCTGAAAGGCCCGCAGCAACACCGGCAGGGACTTCTCCTCCGAAAGCCGGCCCACATACAGAAACACGAAGGTACCCTCCAGGCCCAGGGCCTTCCGCTCCCGGACAATCGCCTCCTCCGGCACCCGGGCATATTGCGGAATCCCGTTGGACATCAAATGCGGAATCTTTTCCGCCCCCCGCTCCGTCAACTGCTGGGCCACACTCCGGCTCGGAGAGAGAATACGGTCACAGTGATTATAAAAAAACACGGAATACCGCCACATCATCTCCTGGGTGAGCCGGTGATTGGGCAGATGAAACTGTTTGAGATATTCCGGTTCGGCAAAAAAGGTGTGAAAGGTGCCCACCAGCGGCTTGCGGAGCATTTTGGCCAGCATCCCCCCCTCCCAGCCGCAGCCCCATTCCGTGTGAACATGCACAATATCGGGCCGGAATCTCCGCAGCGTGGGCAGATTGGGTGCCACGGTCGGAATCGCGATCCGCAGCCCCGGCTGACGCAGACTGGGCAGACTGATGGCCACATCCCGAATTTTTGCCGCCAGTTCTCCCGAACGTTCGATCTTCCGTTTGGTATTTTGACCAAACGCCTTCGGGCGGAAAATCATCACATAATGCCCCTGCCTCGCCAGTTCATTGGCCTGATTGATCACCGCGGAGCAGACCCCGGAGACATGCGGCAGAAAACTGTCGGTGAAGATGGCGATATTCATGGGCGTCAAACTTGCATTGTTGCAGGCAAACTGGCAAGCCTTTAAACCATCCATGTCATCTAAACCCTCCCCCTCTCCTCCTGAAACCCTGTGCATCCGCGGGCATGGCCTGGCCGGGGCACTGTTGGCGGAAACCGCCTCCGCCGCCGGTTTCCGGGTGCGGGTCCACGACACCGGCCTTCCCGCCGCCAGCCGGGTGGCGGCCGGACTCTTCACGCCCGTCACCGGTCAGCGGCTGCGGCTGAGCTGGGAGGCGGAAAACGCCCTGCCCCTCTGCCACCACGTTTATCCGGAATTGGAAAAGACCCTCGGCGTTTCGTTCTATACCCGCCTGCCCACCCTGAGAATCTTCACTTCCGCGGCCCAGCGGCGGGAATGGGCCGAAAAACCCTGCGCAGACTGCGTCCGGGAAGCCCCCATCCCCGATCTCCCCGTCCACGCCCCGCACGGCGGGGTCTGGATCGACGGAGGCGGCTGGGTGAACGTTCCTGTTCTTCTCGACGCCCTCAAAGCCCGGCGAATCGACCGCGGCGAATGGGGCGATGATCCCGATGCCGATCTCCGCATCGACTGCACCGGACATCACGCCGCCGCCCACCCGCTCTGGCACGAAGCCGGCTGGCGCAATGCCCATGGCGAAGTCCTCACCGTCGAAATCCCCGGTCTGCCGCCGGAACAAATCTACAGCTTCGACAAATTTCTCATGCCACTGGGCCGCGACCATTTCCGGCTCGGAGCCACCTACACTTGGGACGAAACCCGACCCTCCCCCACCCCCGGTGGCCGGACCGCCCTCGAAGCCGCCCTCCGCGCCTTCACCGATCTTCCCTTCCGGGTGATCGACCATCAGGCCGGCATCCGCCCGGTCGCCCTCGCCCGGGTCCCCATTGCCGGCCCGCATCCCGAGCATCCGCGCGAATGGATTCTCAACGGCTTCGGCAGTAAAGGCGTGCTGTACGGCCCCTGGATGTGCCGTCACCTCATCGAACACTGGCGCCGTCATGCCCCGCTGCACAAAGAGACCTGGGCCCCCCGCCGCCTCCTGCGGCAACGGGACCGAACCCAAACCCGGCAAAACAAACAACACATCAAAACGGCCCAACGGATCGCTGCGCCGGACAACGGATAGGCAAAGAGATGCATGAGGATGCTTAATCTGCGGACAGGCCTCGTCTCCGTCCTCAAACAGCTCCACGACGACCTCGACACCGCCGTAGCCGCCGCCTACAACTGGCCCCCCGACCTCCACAAAGAATCCATCCTCCAAAACCTCGTCGACCTCAACAAACAGCGTGCCCAAGAAGAAACCCAAGGCCACATCCGCTATCTAAGACCCGACTACCAAAACCCCCAAGGCCCCCAAACCACGCAGGAAGAGCTGATCACCTCCAACGATTCCTCCCCTGACCTCCATCCTCTACCCTCAGACCTCCCCAAACTCGACTGGCCAAAGACTCTCCCCGAGCAAATCCGCGCCGTCCGCACCGTCTTAACCAGCCTACCACCCAACGCCACCTCCGCCCAGGTCACCAAATGCTTCAAAGGAGCCAGGAAAGCGAAGGTGGAGGAGATTCTCGGCGTACTGACGGAGCTTGGGACGTAAAAGACAGGAGCGCCGATCGCCGGATCGGCAGGGGCGTAGGGGGTCTTCTCATAGCACCAGCCAAACCCATTATTATTATGAAAAATGAATTTCCAGGTTGGCACGATCCGCCAAGTGTTGTATTTTCTATTCCTAAATAAAAACTATGAGCAAGTGGGACAAAATTCTGACAAAAATTCTGATGGGAGGAAGTGATGCGAACATTCCTTTCGATGAGTTATCTTCGCTTCTGATTCGAATCGGATTTTAAGAACGAGTCAGGGGAAGCCACCACATCTACCAAATGAAAGGAATCCCGGAAAAACCAAACCTGCAAAGAAGCGGAAGCCATGCCAAACCTTACCAGGTCAAACAGGTGCGGGAGATCCTTTTAAAACACAAACTTGGAGATAAGCTGAAATGAGCAAATACGAAATCATCCTATACTGGAGCGATGAAGACGGGGCTTTCGTCGCGGATGTGCCGGAACTGTCCGGTTGCATGGCTCATGGTGAAACCCAAACCGAAGCCCTTAAGAACGCGCAAAGCGCAATCAAGCTCTGGCTCAAAACCGCCAAGGAATTCGGCGACCCCATCCCCGAACCCAAAGGCCGCCGTCTCGCATACGCCTGATCGCCAGCCCATGAAAACCCTCATATTTAATGAACCTGCCTGGCTGATTGACGCCACCACATACAACCTGTTGTTTTCCAGAACACGGATTCCACTGCCATCTGACAAGAGAGGCCCGGAGAGTCGAAAGATATTCAGCCCCGGGCGCAGCCCGGGTTTCCGGGGCCGTGGAATGCATATAGGCCCGAAGGGCTGGGATATACCCCACGCCGATACCCTGCAAACCTTGGGCTTCACCCTCGGCCTGTCTCTCAGCCCTCCGGGCCTTTCCAACTTGGCTCTGGCAAAACCCCAGGCTGCGCCCAGGGCTGAAAATACCTCGGCCCTCCAGGCCTGAATTGCGCCGGAAAGCCAGCCTTCCGGGGAAATCTTGAATTTTAATGCGATTTAACCCTTTGGGGATTTGCGCGGACCTTCAGCCCGCGATACCATTTTTCAACAAGCAACCCGGCCCGCAGACGGACATCGTCCGCCCTCAGCCGATGCGGTGATCGGCGCTCCTGTCCCCCTTCGCCCCGGCACTGCTACCGTCCCTTCAACGTTCGAAGTTGGACGTTCGATGTTCAACGTTCTCTTCCTTCCTTTCTTTTCGTCCCCCCTTGCCCCGGCGAATACAGAGATTCGCGCTCCCGTCCACTCCGCCGCAATCGCTGCCCAAAACCGCACCAAAACCCGCCCGTTCCGACCGTCGGAAACCGAATCCTGGAATTTTCCGATCATC
>PXDP01000080.1 GCA_003565035.1 PVC group bacterium
CCGGGCAGTGCCCGGTCTTTTGTGTCGCTGGAGGACGAGCTGTTCCGCCGCTTTGTGCCGGAGGCGGTGCGGAAATCATTGGCCGGCGTGTCCGGCGGGGTGGCTCGAAAGCCTTTCCTGGCCGCCCTGGATGCGGCGCAGCGGGCGGCGGAACGTCATGCCTTCCGCGGATTGAAATCGGTGTTGGGCACGGACACCTGGCTGGAGGAGTCGCTTTCGTTTGCGGAGGATGCGGGCAGCGGATGAGGGTATCATGAGACGGTCGATCTGCTTTTTCGGAGTTGTGATCCAGGTGTGCTTGTGCGTTTTCGGTGCGGACGCTCCGGACCGGAAGAATGCAGCTTCAGGATTCGGGTCGGGCGCAGGGGCCGGGAAGCCGCTGTTTTTTTCTTTGGATGTTTCCGGTGCACGGGGCATCGAAGAGATTTTTTCCGATTCCGGAACGGCGGAGTTTTCGTTGCTGACATCATCGCTTCCCTCTTTTGGATTCACCCGCGACAGCGTTTGGCTTCGGCTGGATCTTGAGTCGGACGAGGATGCGGAGCGGACGCTGCTCTTTTCCCTGCGGACGGCGCGATTGCGGGAAGTGGACTGGTATCTTGTGCAGGACCAGCAGGTGATTGAGCATCGCGCGGAAGGCATAGACCGTCCGCCGTATGACGGGTTTCGGGGACGGTATCCGGCTTTTTTGGTGGAGCTGCCTGCCGGGGAGCCGAGCGCACTGTATGTGCGGGTCCGCTCCGACTCATCCATTTGGCTGCCCTTGTACTGGGCTCCGTTGCGCGATATGCTGGAGATGGAAATGCGCTGGAATTTTTTCGAGCAGGCTTTTCTGGGGTTCGGTTTTGCGATGGTGATCATCTCGATTCTGGTCAGTCTGGCCCATCCTGCTAAAGGCTTTGTGCGGCTGGCGGGCATCTCGTTTTGTTTTCTGGGCTATCATCTGCTTTTTCATGGATACTTGGATTGGTGGATCCCGGGACTTCCGGCCTGGTTTCACCGGCATCTCCTGCTGGTATGCGCCGCAGGTTCATCGCTGTTTATGCTGCTGTTCACGCAGAGCTACTTTATGGATGATGAGATTAGTCCCTTCAGCAGAAGGCTTTTGGTCTACAGTCCGCCGGCCTGTCTGGTCTTCGTCCTTGTCCTCTCGGCGCTTCCGTTTCGGACGGCCGCGCATTTCACGCTGCTGCTGAACCTCTGGGCCTATGGTTTCGGGTTGCTTCTTTCGGGGCGTATGCTGATGCGGCATCGAACGCTGAGCAATCTGTTTTTTACGCTGGCCTGGTTCTTCACCGCCCTGACCATCGTCGCATTCGGTGTACAGATTCATCTGCCGATATCCGGTCCGCTGCATCCGCTGAAGATTACGCGCATGCTGATTCCTATGATGTATCTGTTCTTTTTGGCCGCGAATCTTCGACGGCAATATTCTTTGCGGGAGGAACGGGAAAACACGCTGAAAGCAAGGCAGGCCGCCGTTCGGGCCAATTTGGATGCGCTCCGGTATCAGTTAAATCCGCATTTTCTGTTTAATGCCCTCAATACGATTGACGCGCTTTCGCGGCTGGCGCCGGAGAAAATTTCCGGTGTGGTCCTTAAATTGGCCACGTTTCTCCGGCTGCGCCTGAAGCCTGCCAGAGACGGGCTGCTTCCGCTGAGCGAGGAAATGATCATTTGCCGGTCGTACCTGGATATCGAAAAAATACGTTTTGAAGAGCGTTTGCAGGTTGTATGGCGTATTGATGACAGATGCGAGCAGTTGTTGGTCCCGGAGATGATTTTACAACCTTTGATCGAAAACGCGGTGAAATATGGTCTTAAACAGAATGAAACCCTTCACGTGCTGGTTTCAGCGGAGATGAATGACGGACGAATGTGTCTTTCCGTTCGAAATAATGGAAGACTGGTCGGAGGATCCGGGATGAAACCGTCGGAAACCGGTGTGGGATTGGAAAATGTACAAAAACGACTCCGTTTCCTGTACGGGACGCAGGGGATGTTCAGTTTAAAGGAAGAAACCGGCTGGGTGATCGCCACGGTGATGATCCCGGCAAAGAAAGCGCCTGATGAAAGTTATTCGGTCTTTGATTATTGATGATGAAGGGCTGGCCCGTGAATCGGTTCGCCACCTTCTGAAATCGGTTTCCGATGTGGAGGTGATCGGGGAGGCGGGCACCCTCGCGGCCGCACATGAACTCATCTGCCGGTTAAAGCCCGATTTGGTTTTCCTGGATATCGAACTGCCGGGCGGGAAGGGATTTGACCTTTTGAAGACGCTCGCCCCCTGTCCCGAGGTGGTGCTGATCACGGCGTATGAAGAGTATGCATTGAACGCGTATGATTTTGAGGTCGCGGATTATTTATTGAAGCCGGTGGAACCCGGAAAAATGGACCGTGCCCTGGACCGGGTGCGCCGCAGATGTCAGGAAAAAGAGCAGATCCGGGCCGGGATGACTGCGGAGGCGCGAAATCCGGAACCGAAATTAAGCCTGCAACTCGGGCCGAAAACATGCCGGATCTCCCCGGAGGAGGTGTTGGCGGTTCTTGCCGATGGAAACTACACGTGTATTTACCGAAAAGGGCATCGGGAGGAGCTGGTTCGCAAAAGTATGCTCGAATGGGAACGTGATCTTCCGGAGAGCATGTTTACGAGGCTTGACCGCAAAACGATCGTAAATCTTCAGGAAATCCGTGAGGTCACGTTTATGGCCCATCAGGCTCAATTTTTCATTGGAGATCTGCCGGATACGTTCACGGTAAAACGAAGCGGCGCCTCAACGTTGCGGGCTTATTTCAAATCTTCAAAGCTGTAATGGTTGTTTCATCCCTCATGAGGGATGGTTGATCACATTTCTGTGGACCTGGAAAGCGATGTCATGGTAATTTTTAGTCAGTAAGTGTTTTTACTCTTTCTTTTCAAGAATACAAACCGTGAAAACGACAATTCAACCATCCCAATTTGATCTGGAGAGCCTTGAGCCCCGGATTATGCTGAGTGCCGAAGGTGCAGAACTTTTCGGCGCCGGCTCGGCGGTTTTGGTGGAAACTCTGGCACACGGCGAAACAGAATCTTCAGAGACCCATGACGGGGATGAACTCGACTCACTGTATGCGGACGCACAGAATGAGTTGTTCGGAGCCCCTTTGGGAGAAGAACCCGGCGGGGAAGTGTTTGCCGCTTCCCCCGCATCCGCTGATACGCTCTCCCTTGAGGTGACAGAAAAAATGTATCTCGGCACGCTGATGCCGATGCAGGATCAGCCGGAGATTCTGCTGGCACCGGATGCGGTGCTGGAGGGTCAGGCTCTTTCACAGCTTACGGTTATCCTTGCAAATGGCGAAGCAGACGATGTGCTCAAAATTCAGGGAGAGCTGACGGGAACCGCGGGAGACATTTCCTGGAGTTATGACGCGGCCGGGCAAACCCTGGTGTTGACGGGGCTGGCACCCGCTGAAGACTATCAGACCCTGTTGCGCCTGGTCTCCTACACGCACGACAATCCGACTGCGGCATCGTTGACGGCAAGAACCGTCACCGTTGAAAGCACATTTGAAGACGACTCCACCCTGGAGGAAGGGTTCACCCTGCGGATGGCGCATGTGGACGGGGGAATCGAAGGCGTTTTCTCCAATCTGGATGCACAGTTCCAGACCCTGTTTGATCACTTTTTCACCGAATTCGGGTCTGGATTGTTTGCTGCATTGTTTCCGAACCAGAGTTTGGTTCCGACCAGCATTCGGGAAAGCACGGACATCATCCCCTACATCAACAGTAATTTCCGGGATCTGATGTTTCCGCAACGCTTTGTCCCGGTGGACGCGGACGGCAATGAAGTGGCGGAGGAGGATGCGGTCGATTTTCAGCAGCAGAACAACTATGGGATTACGCTGCAGCCCTGGGATGTGGGCCGTTTTTTTGATCTGAGCAACCTGTTTTATTTCGGTCCCGGGCCCGGCAGCGTCTCGTATACGTCTTTGGATGAAATTGCCCAGGCGTTGGAAACCCATTTCAACCAGATTGCGCAGCATGTGCTGGGAGCGGACACCTGGTCGGTTTCGGTTTCGGTCAGGCCGCTTGACGGAGCGGACGGTTTCACTCTGGAAACCGTCATCGCCGCCACCAAAGACGTTGGGCAGTTCCAACTCGAGCTGGGACTCCTGCAGGACGATCTCGGCATTCGCCTGACCGATGAATTGACCTTCGGCGCGGGCGGCGGGGTGGAACTGAGTTTCCACCTGGATGTCGATTTGACCGGGCACACCTTTGACGGGGGTGCCATCGCCAACGCCAACACGTCGCTTACCTTTGACAATATTCGGGGCACCGCAGGCTTCCAGTTTGACAACGAGGATCTCGGGGTCGAAATCGGGATGCTGCGGGGAATCGCGCAGGATGTGAGCGGCCGTCTGTTCGGTTCGCTCCCCATGGCGTTCCAGGGCGATGTTCAGTCCCGTCCATTGGGGACGTGGTCTCTCAGCCATTTTGGAAATTTTTTCGCGGACGGCGGGGAGATTCAACTGGAGCTGCCGCTCCATGCGGAACTGTTCGGACAGACCGTGACCGAAGCGGACACGGCGCTTTCGGTGTTCGTGGCCGATATTTTTGCGAACACGCCCCCGGAATACACAGCGGTGAACTATGAACGGCTCCAGGCTTTCGCCCTGCTGGAGCCCGAGGATGTCATTCAGGCCATTCTCGATGCGGAGGATCTTTTCCGCCTGCTGCAGAATGGCGGCGAGGACCTGTTCGGGATCCCGCTGCCCTTTGTGAGCGATCTCGACCTCAGCGAAGTGTTTTCCTGGGCCATGCTCTTTTCGCAGGAAATCGGACAGAAGATTGATATTCATGAGGTATTGCTGGTCACCCCCGGCAGTGACGCCATGACCGACATCCGCACGGATCCGGATTTCCGGGGAGAATGGCTTTTCCCCTCGCTCTTCCCCGCGTTCAGCACCGATGCACTTCTCCGCAATGAAATGAAATTCGGCTTTATCCTGAATCAGGACCTTGCCACCTACACGGAAATCGTGGTTCCTGAAAGCAGCAGCCGGAACTCGCTGAACGATCTGGTTGCCGAACTCAACGGAATCTTCAACGCCCTGGGCGGTTTGTTCGGCCTGACCCATGGCGGCGTGCGGGCACTGAATATTTCCGAATCGCTTTCGTTCTTTGCCCCGGCGAACAGCGGGATCACATCGCTGCATCTGGTGCCTCATCCGGAGGCGCCCGGGGATCTGCAGAAATTTTCACTCAATACCGAAGAACTGATTTTTCTCGACCGTCCCGACGGCAATGCCTGGACATCCTCCTTCTTCCTGGATCCCGCCAATCCACTGGTCTCCGATGCCAGCCTGCTGATCAGTCTGGAGGGTCAGACCGAGACGGTCACGCTTGCCCGTGTCCCGGGGGAAACGGCCGGCGCGATGCTCATCCGTTTTGCCACCGCAATTCAGGCGGCGTTCGGTCCGAACAAGATCCGCCTGTTTGCGCTTCAGGAAAACGCTCTCGGCGAACTCGAGTCGGTGGCCAATCCCACAGGACCCTTCCGGATTCGTCTGGAACCGGTCAACCCGGATGAAACGCTTCAATTGAATTTGGTGGATATTAACCAGGCCTCCGGTGTGGTGGCCCTGGGCTTCTTCGTCGGTGACAACGCCTCCACCCCCCGGCCGGAGAATTTACGGACCTTTCAGGATTTTGTGGATCCGGCGGTCCTGACGCGAGTGCCTGATCTGTTTGCATACGATCCGGTCACCAACATTATTTCGCTCGGATACTTTGAAGCCCTGCGTCCGGGCGTGACGCTCACCCGGGATCTGGATCTCCAATTCGCATTTCCGTCGGTTAGCCAGATTCTTCCCGACATACAGGCCACCGTCAGCATCAGCTCAACCTATGGATTTGGGTTTGTGATCGAATTTTTGCTGACCCCCAGTGAACCCATACGTTTCGACAGCGGGAATTTTACCGGATCTGAAAGTTTTGTCCTCAGCGATGATGCGGAATTCACGGTCAATTTTGTCCTGGGGAATGAATACGACATCGTCGTCAGCCAGTCGGATACCGTTGGAAACACCACCTTGCAGGATCTGGTCGGGGATCTCAACACCGCCCTGACCCAGGCGGTGAATACGCAGACCGGGGCTGTGACCGACTTAACCGGGGACACGCTGGTCGCCCGGGTGAACTTAAACCGCATCCAGCTTACGAACGCGATTCGGCTGCACGACGCGACCGCACCCTATACGCTGAGTCATACGGACGGGGTTCTTGCAGAAGACGCGATCCTGCAGTTTGATCTCAATAGCCGCGCCTATCTTTTGCCGCTCTCCGCAGCCGCAACGGCGGGCTTTACCAATTTCGGCCAGCTGATCGCCTACATCAACAGTCAGCTCTCCACCGCCTTCGAAGACGTGGATGGCAACGGCGAACTCAGTGATGGCGACCGTGTGGTCAGTCTGCTGGACTCCGTGTTTGTCACCACCTTTGGCGACACCGACGAGGCGTTCCATATCTACACGACCGGCCCCCCACAGCCTCACTGGACCTTTACGGTCAATTTGTTTGCCGAAGAGGGCGGAGTCTTCCAGAATGAGTTGAAGTTCACCGGGCCCTCGCAGGGCGGTCAACTCCGTATCACCCGCTCTGTGGACGGGGTGGAAACCCGGATTCGCGGTTTTGACGGTGTGGATCTCCAGGCCGAAGCGGATCTGGTTCGTGGAAATCTTTCTTACACCCTGCCCACGGCGGTCTCCGGTTCGTTCCGTCTGGGCTTCAATCAGGTGAACTTTGGTTCCCTGGCAACTTCCGGTGCCTTTACGGCCTCTGTGCGGGCAGTGGTTGCCGACACCTTCACCACTGATGAACTTCTGGCCAGTCCGCAGGACACCCTCGACAGAGTGATTGAAGGCTATCCCGGAAACTTCCATCTGTCACTCACCGACCTGAGTTCGGGCACGTCCGTGATAGATCCGTCGGCAAGCATTCGCCTGACGGTGGAGGATTTCCAGGCGGTCCGGGTGGAACGCTTTGAAGACTTCTCACTTCCGATCCCGCTGTTTAATCTGATTGTCTCCGGGGGCGAACCGACCGGACGGCTGTCGCAGGACACGACGCTGACCTTTTTCCACGAGGGTTCAAAGTATGAAGTGACGGTGCTTGCAGCCGACACAACCGTCAATACCTCAATGGCCGATCTGGTGGCACAGTTCAATGCGGCCCTGGCTCAGGCAACCGTTGACGATGTAACCGCAACCACCTTTGATGTCAGTGACCGCTTCCAGTTCCGGGCGGAGCGGAGTCTGCTGCAGGCGCAGGTGCTGCTCCGGGTTCCAAACCCTGAATATGTCACCGTCGAGATCCTCCCGAATTTATCTGCGTATGGCGCGGTCGGCGCGCAAACCGGGTTTTCAACCCAGGCTGTTGTGGATGCCCTGCTGCTCGCTTTGGCGGGCTTTGAAGAAATCTTCGTGGATTCCGACGGATTTTTTGCCAGCCCCTTGCCGATTATCAATACGGCCATGAACCAGCTTTGGTATGTGCCGGGTGATTTTGCGGCGCGGATTCAGAACCTCCAGAATAATCCCGCCAGTTCCGCCGACCTGCTGCCGAACCGGATCGCCGAGGCCTTTGGACTCGGGGTCAACGACGTCGCGGTGATTTGGGATGCGGCACATCAGGCCTACCGGATTGAATTCGCGTTCCGCACTGGCACGGTTGCCGAACGGCCGGTGGACATCAATCCTAAATCCTTCGCCCAGTTTGTTCCGGGTTCCGGGGATGGACTGGACCGTCTGATTGACGGCGCAAACCGGTCTCCGGCCACCTTCCAGGGAATCGTGACCTTCAACATTGCCATCGGCATTGATCTCAGCAACCCGACCGCGCCCCGATATTTTCTTTATGAGCATGACGGCGGGGAGGACAGTGCTCCGGAAAATGGCACATCCATCTCCGTGGATTTCAATATTTTTGCCGATGGCATCGATTTCACCTCCAGCAAACGCGCTCTCGGTCTGTTTATCCGGGACGGCATCGCCATTCTGGCCGGTGAGGTCAGCGAGGTGAACGGGGAAACCGCATACCTGCAGCGCGAAAACCGAAACCGGACACCCTACCTCCTGCATCTGCTTGAACAGGACTTTGCCAACATCACGCTGCGCTTTGGCGACAGCCAGGCCTCCGGATCGAACGGGAAACTCTATCTGGGCGATACGGCCGTCGGCAGTGAACAGAATTTTGATCTCACCGTGCTCCGTCAGTCGGTGACAGGTTCGGTGCAGGTGATTCTTCCCATTTACACCCCCACGGAAATGCTGAATCCCTTCACCAACCGTCCGGTCAGCGGCATCACGATTGTGGATCCGGCGGCGGGCACCGCGCAAGTCAACGCGACCGGGATGGTCGGCGGCAATGTTTTTGAACTGCGTATTTTTGATTTGGGACAATTCGTTGAGGATCAGCAGGCCTGGTCCGGGTTGACCGGTGCGGAGAAGGGGGCGGTCCAGGCAGGCGGCAATGTGACGCTGTACGTGCCCGATCCGGAGTCGGATGCCGGTATTGAAACCCCCACGCTGCTGGATCTGCTCCGCGATCCCGCCCTGATTCTGGATGGAATTGATTTCTTCTTCGGGATCATTCAGGGCGGCTTGTCGGCTGTGGGCAGTTTGCCGATCCCGATTGTCGGGGATGCCTTCCAGGGCGCGGCCAATTCGGTGTTCTCTTTCCGGGACGGATGGCTGCGCGATATGCGGAACCGTCTGCGCGGTGCCGGCGAAGCCTTCGGCCAGTTGGTCAAGGAATCCATTTTCCAGTTCCTCGGTCCGGATGGGGCGGGTGTCCTTCTGCAATTGAACGGCATTTCCGGACTGGACGGACAGGTCCAGGCGGACAGCCCGGATGATATTCTTTTCGACTGGATTGATGGGGATGGCAATTCCCTGACCGACATGGGCGGGTTTGGCGCCAACGGCCTCGAGTTCCAGATCCGCCTCGGTCAAGTGCTGCTGGATACCGGGTTTACCGCCGATCTCAATTTTGACGCCCTGGCACCGGTGATCAGTCTCGGTCTTGATGGCGGGTTCGGTTTCGCGGTGGGCTGGGATTTGCAGATTGGTTTTGGGTTCAATTTGGACGACGGCTTTTACATTGTCGTGGATGGCGACCGGAATGAGCTGGAGGTGCGGGTGGAGGGAACCCTCCGCGGCGCCCAGGAGCATTTTGAAGTGCGGGCGGTCAATGACCCCGACAGCCCGGCCTTCCCGTCCAGCAATCCCGGCACCGGGTATGCGATTTTCAACCGCCGCGACAACCAATGGGTGCTGGGTCCCGCCAAGGGTGACGGCTCCCGCGAACCGCTGTACGTTATCAATGTCAATGACGACGGAGACATCGTAGACCCCGCGCAATGGGAATCGAATCTGGTCTTCGGCAGTGCCCTGCTGGGCGGGTCCTCCTGCGGATGTTCCGGCAGCCTGATCGACCTGGATATGCCGGATCTCCACTGGGTGGTTGCGGCGTATGATACGGATACGAACGCCTGGGCCCCCGCGTATCTGGATACCCTGGGACAGTTCCGGCCGCAGGAAGACGGGTCTTTTGATCCGGGTCAAATGATCCTGTATGACCGGGCACAGCCTTTCACCGCGTTTGGATCACTCTTCTTCCTCAAGTTGGACGCGACCGATCAGATCCGCATCGGTTTGGATCCGCCCGGGGATGCGGATTACTACTTCGGGATCGATGAAGATCAGAAATCGCCCAATGACCGGAATGATCCGGATGAGGGGGTGCGCCGCAACAATCATCTGCCCACCCGCGCCCGGGCCAGTATCGGGATCAATCTTTGGGATCCCTCAGAACAGGCTTCGGACAATACCCTCGTCTCCAGCTCGAATACCGTCACGGGCTGGGCCGGGCAGGATTGGACCGGGGCACTCATCACCGATCTGGGCCTTTCCTTCACCAACGAGGATGAGAACGGATTTGCCGTGGTGGATTTTATAAATCAGTTCAACACCGACAATGGCGACCTCTGGTTCATTGTGCATCTGCTGGATGAAGACAATGCTGATGATATCCGTGATCATTTCAACGCGCAGATGGAGGAAAACGGATGGACAATCGAAGTCGAACGCCGTCCCTCCTTCGGATCCTCCGGCATCACCGTGGAGCGGGTTTCCATTGTCGACGGTGTCTGGTCATACCTGGACGGGGATGACGAGTGGCAACCCATTTTTGATGAAGACTGGACCTTTATTATCCGGGTGCCGGATGAATTTGGCGGAGACACCTACGATTTAATCCGGGTGAAATACATCCAGCTTGGCGATGCCGATTACGATATTCTTGAAAACGGCACCGGCTGGTACATTGTCGATCCCGAGTACAGCGGTGTGGAGGCGGGTGCTCTGTCCGATCCGGCTCTGGGACTCCTGGTGCCGATCTTTCTTTTCGATGAGGTGGACGATGACTGGGACGTGCCGCTTTTCATGCTCCTGTCCACCGACTACAGCCTGAATGATCTCGTTGCCGACGGATACCTGAAGGATGACACCTTTCCGGGTGTCGGCGGAAATATGCCCCTCGGCTTCGACAGCGACATCACCAACCTTGTCCGCTGGGGATACTGGCTTCCGGTACTGTCCCTGGACTTTGATCCCAGCGAAAACCGGATCACCTGGGAGGAACTGCGCGGCGAGGATTCCGGAAACATTATTCAACTGTTGCTTCGGGCTGATATCATCGTCAACCTCTCGCTGGAACTGTCGGTCAGTGACAACGCCGCGTTCCCGAAAATCCGCGCGGATCTGAATCTCGACTGGGGAATCGAGGTGAATTTCCTGGATGACGATCCCCTGGGCGGGGGGAACTGGTATCCGCATGTCGGCATGAACAATATCCGGCTGGATATGGGGTCCTTTCTCACCCAGTACCTGCGTCCGGTTCTTGAACAGATCGACGAAGGCCTTTCCCCCATTCGCCCGGTGATCGAGGTGCTGACCAATCCCATCCCGGTGATTTCCGACATTGCCGGACGGAACATCAGTCTTTCCACCCTGCTGTATCAGTTCGGGGGACCGAAAGGACAGGCGCTTGCCACTTTCATCGACGTTGTCCGCCTTGTGAGTGATCTGAGTGCCATGGTGGCCGCGCTGCCCGATGACATGAATGTCTACCTGCCCATCGGCAATTTCTGGATCCCCTCCAGCAAAGACGGCCTTGAGGATGCGATCTTCTATGACAATAACGAGCTGACACCGCCCTCCTTCTCCCAGCAGAATCAGGCGCTGGAAGGTGAGGATGTGGCCGCCGGTGCGGCTGCGTTTGCCATGCTGAATGATTCCAGCACATCCAATCAGCCCAATCAGGGAATCACCGACAACAGCAAAAAAGGCGGCTTCGCCTTCCCGATTTTCAATGATCCGACCCAGCTCTTCAGCTTGTTGATGGGGGGCGACGCGGTATTGGTGACCTACAGCCTCCCCACGCTCGATTACAGCTTTGCCAAGCGGATTCCGCTGATTCAGCTCGGCCCGTTCCAGGCCGGCATCCGCTTTGGGTTCGAGATTACCGCCCAGTTACACTTCGGATTTGACACCTACGGAATTCGCAAAGTCATGGACACCGGCAATCCGCTCTGGGCGATTGACGGATTTTACATCAGCGACCGTCAAAATGCCGACGGCACCGGCCGCGATGTTCCGGAAGTCTCCATGACCGCAACCATTGCGTTGTATGGCGGCATCGATATCTTTTTGGCCCGGGGCGGCATCGAAGGTGGATTCATTGTGGGAATCGAAATTGATCTGAACGATCCCAATGATGACGGGAAAATCCGTCCCTCCGAACTGCTGGCGGTGGTGGCGTGGACCGGCAATCCCCTGGACTGGTTCAATATCCGGATTTACGGCGAAGTGTATGCCCGCTATTACTACAAAGTCATGGTTCCGATTCCGTATCCCTTTGGAATCAAGCGGGTGACCCTGTTTGAGGGCGGCAAAACCTTTGCCCGGCTCACGCTCTTTGATATTCAGTGGGAAGGCAGTAAAGGTCCGCCCATCCTCGGGGAAAAAATGAATTTCGTCACCCCCAATGGCGAGCTGGTCGAGAATGCCCTGCTCATCAATATGGGGCCCAATTCCGAAAACCGCCTCACCAATGACGACCCCTGGTACAGCCGCCCGGACTCCGCGATCATCGACGGAAACGAAAAATTTGTCATCACCAATTCCGGCAGTTCGGTGACGGTGACGCTCTACAACCGGGCCGGCACTTCGGTGGTGCACAGCATGACCTTCCACAATGTCTCCATGGTGGTGGCCTACGCCGGTGAAGGCAACGACATCATCGATGCCAGCGGTCTGAACGGTCTTCCGGTGTATTTTGAGGGAATCGATGGCAATAACCAGATCACCGTGGGCTCAACCCATGCGAGCCGGCCCTCCTGGCTGACCGGCGGAGCCGGCAATGACACCCTCAATGTTATCAACGGCGGTTACACCTACTTCAACGGCGTGTCCGGCAGTAACGCGATTTCGCTTGGACAGGGAAGTGCCACCGTCAATGTGGTGCAGGCCGGTCGGGATCAGGATGAGGTGAGCAGCGGCGGGAACGGCGCCACCAACACGGTGGTGTTCGGCAGCGGCTTCGGCGACATCAATTTGTCCGGTCTGAGCCAGACCAGCCAGGCCACCACTCTGGATTTCAGCCGGACCTTCTTCCCGCTCGGGGGCGAAATGTCCGCCGCAAACAGTTTCATCTCCGCCGGCGGCCGCAGTCGCGCGATGTTCCATCTGGCCGCGATTACGCAAATCAAAGGCAGTCAGAACCGGGACACCTTCACCTTCCGGCGTCCGCACACCCATCAAAACGGACTGACGCTTCGCGGCGGCCTCGGTAATGATGTTTTCACCTTTATTTTAGGCGATTTCGCCGATTTTGCCGCCGCCGGGATCACCATCGATAACGATATCCTGCCGACATCTGAAGCCCTGCTTGGGGCCGTGGTGCTGGACGACTGCGACGGCATTGCGGAAATCGCGCTCGCCTCAACCACCATTGGGGATCAGACCCACTTCTTCTCCGGAAGCGGCTATCTTGCTGCACCTGAAGTCCGCATTGTGGATCCCACCGGCACCGGAGCCCGGGCCATTGCCGGTCTGAATACCGACGGCACGATTTCCGGTATCGTGGTCACCAGCCGCGGAACCGGCTACACGAATCCGACGATTGAACTGGTCAACCGCACGAGTTTTAACGATACCGTTCGCTTCATTCTGGAGGATACCGCGGACTTCACCCAGGACGCCACTCTGGCCCGGGTCAACAACTGGCATGTGCTCACCTACGAGGGCAAACAGATCCGCATGGCGGATTCGGTTGAGAATGTGATCATCGAAGCGCCGGGGGCGGTGGTGAGTGCCGGGCAGGGCGGGGTAACGCTTGCCGGCCGGTTCCAGTTGAGGGCGGAACGCTTTGTGAACACCGGACCGGTCACGGCCGACACCATCCAAATTGTGGCGGATCAGGGTTTTGCGGTGGACCACCCGCTTTCCACCATTAACCATGGCAATCTTTCCCTCGAAGTGCTGGGCCGCGGAGCACAGGCCACCGCCACGCCGGTGATTTCCGGCAGCGGCGTGATCGGATACACCCTCACGGGTTCGGGCAGTCATTATAACTTCGTGCCGCAGGTTGTGGTGCGCGGCGGAAGCGCCGGCACCGGCAGCGGCGCGTTTGCCGAGGGTCTCGTCAACAGTCAGGGAGAGGTGACCGGCTTCACGGTCATTGCCGCCGGATCAGGATACTCCTCGATTCCGGTTCCCGATGCCTATGTGACCTCTCCCAGTTCGATTTATCTGAACGCCAGTCTGAGCACGTCCGCGTTGGGCTCCCCCGCCGGGTATGGGGATGGCCGCGGGACCATCACGCTCCGCACCCTGGAAGGCAGTGTGCTCACCAGTGCGAATGTCGCCTTCCCTGCAAATTCTCAGATCGCCTGGCAGCGCGGCGACTTCCGCTTCCTGGGCGATCTGACCCTGGACGATATCCAGACCGGGGGCTCCGGTGCGGTGGTGGAAGCCGTGCTCGACGGCGACGGACGGGTGGTTGATTTTGTCATACAGAATGGCGGCAGCGGCTATACTGCGGACTATGCTCCGACCGTGAACATTCAGGGCGCGGCCGAAGCGACCGCCGTCGTGGAAAACGGTCAGGTGATCGGATTCAACATCACCAATCCCGGCGGTGGGTACGCGGTGGCCCCCCTGGTCACCCTCGCCGCGAACGGCCTGTCCAAGGTGGCCGGGGGAAGTCAGACCCGGCACATCAAAGCTGCCAATGGGTTCCTTGTGATCGACACAGATTCCGGAGTGGGCACCATTCACCGTCCGGTACAGACAGATGTCCGCGTGTTTGTGGGCCGGGGTGCCCGTCAGGGCGACAGCAATATATATCTTCTGGAAAACAATGGATTTGATATTGGTTTGGTGGACGGCATCAACGGGGTCACCAGCAATTCCTCGGACATTCATCTGGTCAGTTTCAGTGGCGAAATCAATCTCGGCATGCCGGTGCAGCGCACGAACACCGCCGGGGAGCTGCTCTGGCAGGATGCGGAAAAGACGATTCCGATTTATGAAACCTATCAGACCCGCACCGTGATCGGCGGACGGGAATTCCTGCCGGGCGACCGGGTGTTTGTCGGCGGCAATCTGAATGCACAGTCCGGAAACATCGTTCTGGTGGCCGACAACTTTAATGTGAACTCGGTGGTTTCCTCCACCGGGGCCACGCTGCTGAGTCTTCGCCCCGCCGACCCCACCGCCCCGCTGGGCCTGGCCGGCTCCCGCGCGATTGCTGAGGCGGTGCTGGATGGCAACGGCACCGTGATCGGACTGAATCTGTTGTGGCAGGGACGCGGGTATACCGGCGAACCGCTGGTGATCTTCAACGCCCCCGGCGACCGCGCTTTCGCGGTGGCAACCACCCTCAACGGTTCGGTGACCGGCATTGAACTCACCTTCGGCGGTTCTTTTTACGGTGAAGCCCCGGCCGTGACCCTCTCCGCCCCCAATCTTGCCGGCGGAACCCAGGCCACGGCGCAGGCCGTCGTGCGCAATGGTGAAGTCGTCGGCATCGAAATTCTCAATGCGGGTTCCGGATACACCAGCTCGCCACGCGTCAACATTGCCTTGCCGGGTCAGCAGGCCACCGCGCGGGCCCAGGTGCAGAATGGCCGCGTGGTCGGCTTCTTTGCCCTCCAGGGGGGCACCAACTACAGCTTCGTGCCGCGGGTGACGATTGATCAGCCGTTCACCTTCGGGCTGGATCAGTTTGAAATCGATTTTTTCCAGGCCGGGTTCGATAACTTTGAAGTGGGCCGCGCCGACGGGCGGAACCGGGTCGTGACCGCCACCCAGCAGTTCCAGGAAACCACCATTCTGCGCGGGGAGGAACATTTCTTCGAAGACACCTTTGTGGATGGCGACCTCATCGTCTACGGTTCCGGCAACACCTCCTATTTCGATACCGGCACGACCGAGGCCGACTCGATTTCCTTCAATGACGCCCTGATCATCAATCCCGGTCAAACCCACACCTTCCGGGCCACAGCCGGCGGAATCATTTTCCAAATGCCCGGCACCCTGAACGGCACGCTGCCGAATTCCTCCACCAATCCCGCCAATCAGGAAAATGTCATTCTGGATGCCACCGGCAATATCCAGATCGTCGGCGCCATCGGCAACAACGCCAAGATTCATAACCTGACGATTCTGAAGGGCGCCAACATCACCTTCAACGACACCGTCACCCTATCCGGGAATTTGATCATTGAGCAGGGGGCTCAGATCACCTTTGAGCGCGATGTCCGCATTGACGGCAATTTGATCATTGGCAATGCGTCAGACCTCAGTCAAATCGGCAGTGTCACCTTCACCCCCGGCGCCCGGCTGGATGTGCAGGGCGACATCGAAATTTACAGTCAGGGCCCTGTGAATTTCCGCAATGATGTGGGGCAGGTGTTTGTTCCGGATTCCGTGACCATTGCAACCGGGGATGTGATCAACTTCGAAGGACGTTTTACGGCGGATCAGGCGAATCTGACCGCCGGGCCGACGCAGGATATTTATTTCAATCAGCCGGTGCTGGTTCAGGACATGCATGCCCGGGCCGGGAACCTCATCCGCGTGGACAGTACCCTCACCGTTGGAACCGGAGACTTGACCCTGACCGCCAACCGCATTGAACTGCTTGGTGGTGCGGGAAGCCTCCGCAATCAAACCGGAACCAGCGGAGTCAGCACCCTGACCATTGAGCCCTTCACCGCCTCCCGCAAGATGGCCGTGGGCGCACCGGTCTTCTTCTTCGGCGATGACGGCGACCGGCTGAATATCACCTACCGCGAAATTGCCGCCATCAACACGGGCTTTTTCGAAGTCATCTTTGGCGATGTGGTCAATGGCACCGGCGATGTGTTTGTTTCGGATCTTGGCTCCACCCGCAACAACTTCACCGCCAGCCCGCCACCGATTCAAAACCCCACCACCATTGTCGGCGGACGGGTGCAGGTTGGATATGCGGATGATCCCTCCTTCTTCGATGCGGACATTTCCGATGTTTTCGAATTTATTCAGCCCTCCGAAATCACGGTTACGAGTACCGCCTCGTACCTCCGCTTTAAATCTCTGGTCACCGATGTCCGCATTGACGCTGCCATCAACACCTTTATTCAGCGGAATCCCTGGATTCGCATAGAGGCCGAGCGCAATATTATCATCAACAAGCCCGTCCAGGCCCTGACACGGATTTCCCTCACCTCCGGCTATTCCGGTGCCATTGCAGGCTCCGTGACCGTGAATTCCACCGGCGGCCACACGGGTCATCTCTTCACCACCAGTTCCACCACGCTGAATCACCGGATTGAAATCTCCGCCGGCCGGGTGGGCGGGGCAACCGGCGGCAACATCGTCTTTACCGATGTGCCCTTCACCGGTGCGGGCGGCGATGTCACCGTCTGGGCACGGAACGAAGGCGGACGGGTACTGATGCAGGCACCCGGCGGCAGTATCACCCAGAATCACGGACTTATCCGGGCGGAAATCCTCAGTCTGACCGCCTCCGGCAATATCTCGCTGGATCTCACCGATGCGGTTCGGGTGGGTTCGGGTACCCTCAATGGAGCCACGCTCTGGAAATCCGGGTTTGTGAAAGACAACGGAGATGATGTCTTTATTGACGGCATCATCATCACCGGAACCGGAAGCCTGATCCTGACGGAGACGGATGCTCTGATTCTCGACAATGTGCAGACAAACGGCGGCGATATCACCATCGACAACTTGGACGGCAGCGGAGGCGACCTTCATCTGGGCACGCTTGGCACCGTCTCCGGCAACATCACGCTCACGGCGGATGGCGCGATTACCGATCATCGGTCCGGAGAGGGCATCATTAATCTGACCACCACCGGTCTGGTCGATCTGACCGCCAAAACCGGTATCGGAGGTCCGGGCGACCTCGACATCGATACCCAGATCGGCAGCCTGACCGCACAGACCACGGTCTCCGGCGGTATTCATGTGGACGAGCGCAACGGCCTGATCATCGCCGGCCCGCTCAGTACTGAAGGGAACGGGCCAATTCTGATCTCGGTGCGCGAAGGGAATCTGGCCGTTGACAATGCGGTGACCGCACATGGATCCGGTAACATTCTGCTGGAAATCCTGAACGGATCGGTGACCCTGGATGCCGCCGTCAGTTCTGCGACGGGCCACATCACCGTTTTTGCGGAGAACGATGTGACCTTTGGAGCAGCCGGGTCCGTGTCCACCGCCGCCCCGGGCAGTGTTGCCATTCTGGCGACCACCGGAGAAGTGACGATGAACGGCGCGGCCACCGTCACCGCCACTGATGCCTCGATCCGTATTGTGGCAGACGGAGATATTCTCCTTGGAAATGTCGATGCGGGTGCCGCGGGCCGCGTGTCGGTGGTCTCTGAAAACTTCTCGATCTTCAGCGCCATGGGCTCCACGTTGAATATCGTCGCCATGGATCTTCGCATGGAGGCGGACCGCGCCATCGGCACCGCAGCCAATCCGCTGACCCTGTCCGTGGACAACCTGGCCGCCTTCGCAAATTCGGATCATCCCGACTTCAAAGGCGTGTATCTGGCGCAGGACCGCGATGTGCTGATCACGGAAATTGCGCCGGTTACCGCTCAGATTGTCGACACCTCCAATACCCTCACACCCGAGGCTGACGGGGCGGCTCTGAACGATTTGTCCACCAACCTGAATGGCGACGTTGTGCTGGTTGCCCAAGGTGCGCTGACCGTGGATGAGGTGTCCGGAGTGCTTGCTCAGGGCAGCGGCAATGTGCGCCTGGAAGCCTTCGGCCCGGAACAGGACGTGATCCTCAACGGCAATGTGAACAGCGGCACCGGGGACATCAGCGTGGTGGCCAACCGGAACATCGTTCTGGGAATCGGTGTGGCGGTGGAAACCGCCGATCCCGGAACCGTCTACCTCCGCGCCTTCAACGGCGGGGTACATATGGATTCGACTGCGGAAATCACCGCCTCCGATTCAAGCATCTTCATCCACGCGCAGCTCAATGTGATCCTCGGACAAATTGAAGCCACGCATGTCGCGGTCACCTCCGATGCCGGTTCGATTACTACCGCCGATGAAAGCATCACCGTCAACATCACCGCCACAACTGTCCGCCTGGAGGCAGGCCGCGCCATTGGTGAGCTCGACACGCTATCCGAGATCGCGATCCCCGTGACTCTGGCCGCGACAACCCTTTCGGCTATGGCCCGAAGTGATGACGAAAACGAAAAAGGAATCTTCCTGCGCAATGTGAATACCGATCTGACCGTGGGTTCCGTGGGTGTGACCGTCCGGGAATTCAATGCCGATACAAGCGTGACGGAGCGCACCGCTGCGGCGCAGGCCGATTTGACCACCCTCAATGATGGTCCTGTTTATTTGATGAACGACCAAGGCAGCATCACCTTGACCGACGCGAATGGCAATAACCTCGCGGTCAGCGCCAATGGTGCAGGCGATATCGCCATCATTGCCAACGGTGCCGGGTCCGATATCGTCGCCGAAGCCAATGCGTCCATCGAATCCGGCACAGGCCGTATCGGGCTGTTTGCGGGGCGGAATATCGACCTTGCCGACACCGTAACCGTTCGCACGGGCGGAGACGGCGAAATCCTGCTCATTGCAGCCACGGGTGAGATCCTGATGAACGACGGCGCGGAGGTGCTCTCCGCCCACGGGAATATCAGACTCGACGCGCAGAACGACATATACCTCTCCCTCGTCCAGAGCGTGGATGGCGACATCACGGTTTACAGCCATACCGCTGCGATTATAGACAACACGGCGCTGGAACCTCCGAACCTGGTCACCGACGGCCACCTGGTTCTACGCGCGGAGACCGGTATCGGCGGAGTGGGCATGGCGGATATCAACACGGACGTGGCGTTCCTGACGGCGTTGAACACCACCTCCGGCTTGATCGTAATCACCGAGGAGTCGGATATCGAAATTGCGGCCCACCCGACCAACCCGGCACCTGCGGAATTTGTGGGCGTGGGAGTATACAATCTGGCGGATGACGGTTCTGTTCTGATTCGCACACTCGATGGCAGCATGGTCGTGAATGAATCGGTTTATGCGGCTGCTGGCGGATTGCTGCTCCTCGACATATTCACAGGTGAGGGCCACGATCTGACGGTAAACGGGACTGTGACAACCCAAGATGGGCATTTGACGCTGCTGAATCGGACCGGCGGCGATATCTACGTAAATAACGCCGTGAGCGCGGTGGATGGTGGCACAATCCTGATTTGGGCGTCCGTCGGCAGCACCATCTTTCATGAAAACGGTAGCGCCACCACGAACAACGAAAATATCGCGGTGGTGGGCAGGGGGGATGTGGCGGTCACCGGTGTGGATGCAGGTGAAGCGGATGTGACGATTGTGGCTTTGACCGGTTCGGTATCTGATGCGGGCGAAACCCTGCGCGACGTTACGGCGAACCGGTTGCGTATCTATGCCGCTGGAAGCATCGGTGCCGGAAATGCGTTGGAGACCAATGTCAATGTGCTGGCGACGGAAGCCGTGGGCGGCGAGATCAACATCAGCAATTTGGGCGACGTGCTGATCGATGAAGTCCCGATTGTTGAGGTCCGACTCGTGAATTTCAATAACTCGACCACCTCAACCGGCGACGCATCTCCCACGACCGATCTCATTGCCGCAACCGACATCACCCTGGTCAGTGAAACCGGTTCAATTACGATCCGTTCCGACTTCAGCACCGAGAATGCCGTGCGGTCCAATACCGGCGACATATCCCTCACGGCCGAAGTCGATGTGAATCAAAACGCGGGCGTTCGCACAAATACAGGTGACCGGATTGCGGTCACCGCCGTAACCGGCCAGATCGTCATGGACTACGACATGGCCACGCTAACCGGCACCTTAACCTCCGGTACAGTGGCGGACATTCTTTACACGGCCGCTGGCGATATTCTGTTGACCACCTTGGAAACGGGCACCGGCAATGTAACCGTCGCTGCCGGGGACCGGATCGTGGACAATCGCAGTGGCGACGAACTGCCTAATATTATTACTAACGCAATGGCCACCCTGCTGGCCGTCAACGGCATTGGCGATACCGGGACGGCGGACATCAATTTGAATGTGGGCGCAGTAACCGCTTCCAACACCACCAGCGGACGCATTGTTCTGCGTGAGGTGAATACACTCGAAATCGCTTCCAGTGGTCTCTCCACCCAAGGTGGCAACGGTGATATCATCGTCACCGTGGTGGCCGGACACCTCACAGGCAACGGCCCCGTGTCCGCTCACGGCTCAGGAAACATCCTTCTGGAAACCCTCGGGCTGGATTCAGATATCGAACTCAACGCAAACGTGACCTCCACCGACGGCCATATTACCATTCATGCCGTCCGGAATATTGACCTGACGGAAAACGTGGAGATCAGCACCGCCGCCCCCGGCACCATTCTGATCGATGCCGAAAACGGCGAACTGACCATGCACGGCAGCGTGACCGTGACGGCCACCGATTCCTCTGCGCGTCTTGCCGCTGAAAATGACATCACCCTGGGCAATGTCACTGCCAACGACACTTCGCTCGTCTCCCGCGACGGGGCCATCATCAATGCCGCCGGAACTTCCATGAATGTCACCGGCATCAATCTGCGCATCGAAGCTCAGGGCGAAGTCGGCGCGGCTACCCGTCACATCACCACCGACATCGACAACCTCACCGCCCTGTCGTCCACCGGTTCCATGTACTTCACCGAAGCAAACGGGGTCACCGTCACCGATGTCAGCGTCACCGTCACCCGCTTCCAAGTGGATGCCGGTATTTCCACCGTCACCGATGCGGCCCAGTCCGACCTGGTCACGCTTGAAGACGGCAACATCGTGCTCGTGGCCCTGGAGGGCGACATTCTCCTGACCGACGGCCATAATGCCGATGGCCTCGCCGTGAGTGCTGCGGGCAACGGTAACGTGCTCATCCGTGCCGCGAACGGCTCGCTGGATGTCAACGCCGATATCCTTTCCGGCTCGGGTCACATCACCTTGAAAGCACAGGTGAACATCGATCTCACTGAAGAGGTGTATGTAGATACCACCGCCCCCGGCACCATTTCCATAGACGCAGTCACCGGGGCCCTCACCATGCATGGCACGGTTAACGTGGTGGCATTTGACGCTTCGGCCCGCATCGCCGCCCAAGGGGACATCACTCTCGGCAACATCACCGCTGAAAACGTGTCCATCGTCTCCCGCGCCGGGGCTGTGATCAATGCCGCCGACACCTCCATGAATGTGACCGGCACCAACCTGCGCATCGAAGCGGAAGGAAGCATCGGCGCGGCCGACCGCCACATCACCACCGACATCGACAACCTCACCGCGCTCTCCGCGATGGGCTCCATCTTCATCACCGAAGCCGAAGGAGTCACCGTCACCGG
>PXDP01000043.1 GCA_003565035.1 PVC group bacterium
CCCGCAGTTCGTCGTCGACTACTGGCTGCCCCAGGGCACCGACATCTCCCGCACCGCCGAAGAACTCGCGGCGGTCGAAGCCCACATTCGCGAACACCACGACCTCGGCAACATCACCGCCTTCATCGGCTCCGGCGGTCCCCGCTTCATGCTCACCTACAGCTCCGAACCCGCCAACAGCGCCTACGGACAGCTCCTCATCGACATGGACGACTACCGCGAGATCCCCGCCCTCGTCGCCACCCTGCAGGAGGACCTCACCGACGCCTTTCCCCAGGCACAGATCCGCGTCTGGAAATTCATGCTCGGCAGCCCCCTCCCCGCCAAAATCGAAGCCGTCTTCAAAGGCCCCGACCCCCACGTGCTCCGCCGCCTTGCCGCCGAAGCCAAAGAAATTTTCAATGCCGACCCCGAGGCCACCGCCGTCAAAGACGACTGGCGCGAACCCGTCGCCATCATCCGCCCCCGCATCAACGACACCGCCGCCCGCCGCGCCGGCCTCTCCCGGCCCGAACTCCACGCCGCCCTCCAGACCGTCTATGGCGGCACCCCCATCGGCGTGTTCCGCGATCAGGATCTCATGATCCCCATCATCGCCCGCGCCCCCCTCGAAGAACGCATCAACCTCGACCGGCTCGGCTCCGTGCTCGTCCACAGCCCCGCCGCCAACCGCTCCATTCCCCTCTCCCAGTTCATCGACGGCATTGAAACCGTGTTCGAAGACACCCTCATCCGGCGCCAGAACCGCTTCCCCGCCATCAAAGTGCAGGCCGATCCCCCCGCCGGACAGCCCGCCGGAACCCTCCTCGAACGCATCCGCCCGCAGATCGAGGCCATGGAACTGCCCCCCGGCTACAGCCTCATCTGGGACGGCGAACTCGAAGCCTCCCGCGAAGCCAACCAAGGCCTCGCCATCACCGCGCCCTACGGATTCACCGCCATGATCCTCGCCGTGGTCATCATGTTCAACGCCGTAAAACAGCCCCTGGTCATCTGGCTCACCGCCCCGCTCGCCCTCATCGGCGTGACCGTTGGTCTGCTCCTCTTCCAGGCCCCCTTCGAATTCATGGCCATTCTCGGCTTCCTCAGCCTCATCGGCATGCTCGTCAAAAACGCCATCGTGCTCGTAGACCAGATCGACATCGAACGCCGCGCCGGCAAAGAACTCACCACCGCCATCGTCGACTCCGCCGTCAGCCGCATGCTGCCCGTCGCCATGGGCGCGCTCACCACCATTCTCGGCGTGCTCCCCCTGCTCGCGGACCCCTTTTTCCGCAGCATGACCGTCGTTATCATGTTCGGACTCGGCTTCGCCACCGTTCTCACCCTCCTCGTAGTCCCCGTCCTCTACAGCCTCTTCTTCCAGCACCGTTCCGATCATCGGAAAACCACCTGACCCCTTTTCCGATCATCGGAAAATATCATGCCCCCTTTTCCGATCATCGGAAAACGGCCTGGCCCGTTTTGCGATCGACATCCCAAAGCCCGCCAGCCTAACGCGCCATCACACTCTTGATGCCAACGGCATCACATTCGTCAGCAAGGGGCAACGCCCCTTGAGATCCCAAGCCGAATACCGCGCATTCTGTAGGGATGTCCTTCCTCTTCGCACGTAAAGAATACCATCCCTTCAGGATGGGACCCTAGAGGGTGAACTGGCCCAGGGGCGGTGCCCCTGGCTGACGAATCTTATCCCGTTGGGATAAAACCCATTCAACATTTGATGTTGGACGTTCAATGGCTCCCCGCCACCTCAGGGATTGTGCGGTCCGTGCGGCAACGTATTATTCACATCCAGAGGGTTATGGATTCATTTCGCGGGCCGCCAGCTCGGCGGCTTTGCGGAAAATATCCGCCTGAAAGGCCCAGACGCTGTCCTCAAAGTCTTCGGAAATCTGGGTGTAAAGCGTAACAGCCAGGGCGGGATTCCCCTGTTTTTCGTGAATGCGGGCCTGACCAAAGAGCGCCTGGGGAAACATCACCGCTTCTTCACTCACCCCGGCAAAGCCCTCCAGAGCCTGGTCCAGCTTGCCGAGAGCTTCGAGGGTCATCCAGCGGGCGAAGCGGACCTCATCGGCAAGCGGATGACGCGGATGAGCCTGCAGAAAAGCGTCATAGACGCTCAGGGCCTCGTCGTATTCGCCATCGCGGAAATACATTCCGCCCATCTGAATGCGGGCCAGAGCGGCCTCAGGGGCGTCGGGATAGGCTTCGACCACCTGGGCCAGGGCTTCCGGGGTGAAGGCAGTGGAGTAGGCCAAGAAAATTTCCTGGGCCTCGCCTTCGATCCGGCTGCGGTTCCACTGAAACAGAGACACGGCCAGAAAAGCCACGGCGATGCCCATGAGCACCCACTGTCCCCACTGTTTCAGTTTTTCGAGACCTTCTTCGGTTTCGGGGGCGGGAGTCTTGGAAGCAGTCTTGGAAGTGTTTTCAGGTGTTGCCATAAAGTCCGGGGGGTTGAGGATGAAATGTGGGGAGTGTCTTACCCCAAAAAGGGGGGACAGCGCAAGTCTTCAATCTAGGAGACTTTGTGCGAGGGCGCATTTCACAAGGGGTGTATGGGCGGGCGTACCGTTTTTGAAGCTTGATGCTCCAAGTTCCGGGGCCAAGTGTGACAGGACCGCCAAGTTTACCACGCTCTGGCGTGGCACCGCATTGGCCCAGCGGCCGGCGACAGCCGTCCGCGCCACAGGACCGCCAATCGCCGATTGGCTCAGCGGACGGCTATAGCCGTCCGCGAATGCCGATCAGGCGATCGGCGGTCCCCAAACACCCGAAACACCCGGACGTGCCGCTTCCAGCGGCGGGCAGGCCCCGGTTGGAATGCGGTTATGCTTTGATGTTGTATTGCAATCCCATCCCCCCACCAAAACAACACACCATCACCCCATACCCCCCCTGCCTCTCAGCCCTCAGTGGCTTCAGTGCTTTCAGTGGTTTTCTTCCCGGCGCCTCTCAGCCCCCTGCCCCACAGCATCGGTAATCATCGGTGCTATCGGTGGTTTTCTCTTCTTCTCCTGCCCCAAAGCCCTCAGTGACTTCAGTGCTTTCAGTGGTTTTCTTCCCCTTGCCTCACAGCGCCCTGCCCCACAGCATCGGTGTTCATCGGTGCTATCGGTGGTTCTCTTTTCTTCGGCAGGGTCCGCCGAATCAGCGCCGCTGGGCATCCGCCAGCGCCCGGCGGGCATCGCGGTCCGCTTCGCGTTTTTTCAGGGTGTCGCGCTTGTCCCCCTGATTTTTGCCTTTGGCGAGTCCGAGCTGAATTTTGATTTTTCCGCGCCGCAAATGAATATCCAGCGGCACCAGGGTAAGCCCGTCTTTGGAGATCTGTGCCGAAAGTTTACGGATTTCCCGTTTATGCAGCAGCAGCTTGCGGATGCGCACGGCTTCATGATTAAAGCGGTTGCCGTGACTGTAGGCGCGGATGTGCAGGTTGTGCAGATACAATTCGCCTTTGTGCTCCACGGCAAAGGCCTCCTCCAGACTCATTTCCCGGTTGCGGATCGATTTCACCTCGGTACCGCCCAGCACAATCCCCGCCTCAATCGTGTCGAGAATATGATAGTTGTGACGAGCCTTGCGGTTCGTCGCCAGCACAGGATCTTCAGAAAATTTGGACATGAGACGCGCTCCACTTCGCCGCCGGGAAACAAAAACACCGGAATCCACGGATCCCGGTGTGTTTATCCGCGGCCGGGCGGACAAAAAACTGGGTTACAGCGACAGCAGTTTTTCCGCCGCCTCTTCAGCGGTCACTTCGGGTTCATCCGCCACAATTTCCGCATCCAGCAGGCCTTCTTTGATTTCTTTGAGGGCGATATCCAGGTTTTCCTGAAAAGGATGATCCGGTTTCACCATGGGCCGCTGCCCGGTGTTCAGCTGCTTCACCCGGCGGGACACCAGATTGATGAGCAGGGGCTTGTTGGGAATGCGGGCCAGAGCCGCGTCAAGGTAATCAAAATTCATAGGGGAGGTTCTCCAAGGGTGCGCACAGAAAGAAAGGGCGGGACTATATGGCGAAATCCCCTGAAAAGTCAAGGCAAAAGCAAATTCGAATTCGGTTTGATTATTCCCGGCCTTTCCGGTGCCGTTCTCCATTGCCTTTCCCGAAAATTTTGGCAAAGAGGAAGGAATATGAGTCAGCGTATCACAATTATTGGAGATGGAGGCTGGGGCACAGCCCTGGGCCTGGTTCTGCAGCGCAACGGTCACGATGTCCGTATCTGGGGCATTGACGGCGAATACCTTGCCTCGGTTCGCAAGACCCGGGAAAACAGCCGCTTTTTGCCCGGGGTGAGTATGCCCGAATCCATTCAATGGACTGCGGACACCGGGGAGGCGGTCGCGGACCGGGATGCCTTTGTGGTCGCGGTGCCCTCCAAATTTTACCACGCCACCCTGGAGCGCTTTGCCGGGCACATTCCCGCCGGTGCCCCGGTGATCTCAGTCTCCAAGGGTTTGCTGGAGGACCGCCGGCTGAGCACCTGGTGTCAGGAGATTCTCGGTCTGGAGCAGGTGTCCGCCCTCTCCGGTCCCAGTCATGCGGAGGAGGTGGCCCACGCCGCGCCCACGGCGGTGACGATTGCGTCGGAATCCCTGCCGCAGGCGGAATTCTTCCAGGGGCTCTTTTCCCAGCCGCATTTCCGGGTGTACACCGCCACCGATATTGTCGGGGTGGAACTCGGCGGCGCGCTCAAAAACGTGATCGCCATCGCGGCCGGAATCAGTGACGGCCTGGGATTTGGCGACAACACCAAGGCGGCGCTGATCACCCGCGGGCTGGCCGAACTGATGCGGCTGGGCACGGCGGCCGGGGGACAGCCGGAAACGTTTGCGGGGCTCAGCGGCGTGGGCGATCTGATTGTCACCTGCGGCAGCAAACTCAGCCGCAACCGGGGCTTCGGGGAGCGCATCGGCCGGGGCGAAACCATGGAGCAGATAGAAGCCTCGATGCAGATGATTGCCGAGGGGGTGTTCAATGCCCGCACCGCCCGCACCCTGGCCCGCCATCTGGGTGTCAGTGCCCCGATTACCGAAGAGGTGTACGCGATTCTCTATGAAGGCAAAAGCCCGCGTGAATCCATGGAGGATCTGCTTTCCCGTGATCCCAAACCGGAGACCGCCGACCGATGATCTGGCTGCTGATTGCCTCTCTTCTGTGGGGCCCCTCGTTCGGTCTGATCCCACTCCTGATGCGCGAGCCGGGCATGAACCCCTATACGCTGGCCTTCTTCCGGATGCTCTACGCCCTGATTCTTTTCCTGCCTCTGCTGCGCATCCACGAAATTCCCCGCCGCAAACGGGTGATCCTGATCCTCATCGGCGCAGTGCAGTTTGGCGGCATGTACGTATTTCTGAATCTGGCTTATGCCTATCTCCGCGGCTATGAGGTGGCCATGGTCACGGTGTTCACACCGATCTATGTGACCCTGCTCGACGGCCTTTTCCGCAAGAAACACGCCTCGCTTCAGCCCTGGATCTGCGTGCTGCTGGCCGTGGTCGGTGCCATGATTATTCAGGTTGCACGTCCTCCTGAAAGCGAAGGCTTCTGGGTCGGGTTTTCCATCATGCAGGCGGCCAACCTCTGCTTTGCCTTCGG
>PXDP01000281.1 GCA_003565035.1 PVC group bacterium
CCGACTCAGGCCCGATGCAGCGCATCGGCATCATCGCCGACATCCCGGCATCGCCAACTATCGACGGCTTTCGACAAGGGCGCGATGAAGTGCATTATCTCCACCGAGGACAATGACCGGGACAGCCTGGTGGCCAAAGCGAAAGCGAGCCGCGGGCTGGTGGGCCGTGATCTGGCCAGTGAGGTCAGTGTCAAAGAACCGATGATTTGGCAGCCGGAGCAGCAAAAAAAGATTCTCCGCCGGGTGGCGACGATTGACTGCGGAACCAAATATAATCAGTTGCGGATTCTGCAGGATCTGGGCTGCGAGGTGCATGTCTTCCCCAACAACACCACGGCCGAGGATATTCTGGCGATTAAGCCGGACGGGCTGTTCTTATCCAACGGTCCCGGAGATCCCGAAGGCGTTTTGAAGACGGTTGAGGAGGTGCGTAAGCTGATTCACACGGGTCTTCCGACCTTTGGCATCTGTTTTGGCCACCAGTTGACCGCTCTGGCGCTTGGCGCGAAGACCTTTAAACTGAAATTTGGCCATCGCGGCGGAAACCAGCCGGTAATGAACCTGGCGAAAGGCACAGTCGAAATCACCGCCCAGAATCACGGCTTCTGTGTGGACAAAGACAGCCTGGATCCCAACGTTGCGGAAACCACGCATATCAATTTGAACGATCAGACCTCAGAAGGCCTTCGCCATAAAACCCTGCCGGTGTTCACCGTGCAGTACCATCCCGAAGCCGCGCCCGGCCCGCACGACTCCATGTATCTCTTCCATGATTTCATGAAGAGCATGGGGGAATGACGAGAGGCGGGTGGGGCGTTAGATGCGCGCTTCTCTTGAGGGCCAGAGGTGTTTGGCGCCGAAGGCCTGGCCGGATTCGCTTTTGAGGTAGTGTGCGAATTCTTTCGCTTGGGTCCGGCTGGGAAAGGCGGCGTAGAAACTCAGTATCCAGGGGCGGTAGGCGGCGGTTTCCTGAACGCCGCCGCTGTTGTGCAGTTTGAACCGGGCGCGGACATTGGAGCTTGTGTCGATGAGAAATTTTCCAGGGTCTTCAGCACTTTGCAGGCGGTAGACATAATGCATCTTTCCGCGGTGGGAGCCGGAGGCACTCACCGCCGTCCTCCGATCAGGCCGGAACGCCAGAGGTAGTACAGCAGGGTCATCACGGCGGAGACGGCGGCGGCGAGGTAGGTGAGAAAGGCGGCATTGAGAACCGCCCCGGCATCCGCCGCCTGCTGCGGGCTGACGACTCCGTCCTTGACGATGACCGCCTTGGCGCGGGCACTGGCGTCCCATTCAACCGGAAGGGTGACCAGCGTGAAGAGGACGGAGACGGCGAAGAGAGCGACCCCTGCCAGCAGCAGCGTTTGCCCCAGCGGGGCGGCACTGAAGATCAGTCCGGCGATCAGAATCGGACCGGCCATCCGGCTGGTGGCGTTGGTCATGGGCACCAGTGAAGAGCGCAGGGCGAGCGGGGCGTAACCTTGGTTGTGCTGCAGGGCATGACCGGCTTCATGGCAGGCGACGCCCACGGCGGAGAGGCTGCGGCCGTCGTGCACATCCGGGCTCAGGCGCAGCACTTTGGCGCGGGGATCGTAGTGGTCGCTCAGGAAGCCCTGGGTCCGTTCAATGCCCACATCCACCACGCCTTCACGACGCAGCATCTGGTACGCAGCTTGGGCCCCGGTGAGGCCGCTGCTGGCCATGACCTTTGAATACTTCTGAAAGCGGGATTTCGTCAGCGCACTGGCGTACATCGACAGAATCAGTGCCGGTGCGACAAACAGAAAATACATCGGGTCAAAAATCATGGGTTGGTGCTCCTTGCATAAAAAATCGTGACGCCAGGTTGTGCGCCGTCATAAATTGACAGGGGACAGTCTCTTCTGTTCAGCGAAAAATTCAACTGAAAAAGGGGGCATTCACGCTCTGGCTCTTAGGCACGGACACATTATGCGTTGGGACTGAATTAATTTCGCAAGTTCATATTGACATATAACACATAAATATTGTATTTAGATGCAATATGAAAAATATAGGGCAACTTCCTAAAGAGTTGAAGCGGCATGAACAGGCGATGTCCGGTATTTTCAGTCATGCGGATCTTGCGCACTTGATGGGTGTCTCTTATGGGAGCACTCTTCAGCATCGGATTTCAGTCCTGGTGAAAAACGGATATCTTCAGAAAGCGCAGCGGGGATGGTATCATACCCCGGATGCAACATTGGAGGATCTTGCAGTGCGTCTCAACCCGCACGGATACGTGTCTTTGACATCCGCACTCGCTCGTCGAGGGGTGATTGGCACCAAACCTTCCGGGGTGGTTGAGTTGGTCACCCACAAGGGCCGCCCGGGTGAAATGAACACCTCCCTGGGTGTGATTCGTGTCCATGTGCACAAACGGGTGCTTCATTTCGGATTTGAGCAGGTCAAGGGTATGCCGCTGGCGACCCCGGAGAAAGGAGTGATTGACTGTTGTTACTTCCACTTGCGAGGGGTTCGGCTTCCGTTTCAATTTTCCTCGGATGTGAATTGGGGTTTACTGAATCGTGGGACCATTGAGGAGATGCTTCTCCCGTATCAAAATCCGAAATTCTGTAAATTTGTCAGCAATCTGTTGGAGGATGCATATGGAGACTGAGCAGGAAAAAGCCTTGTTGGAAGTGATTCACCACATTTCATCCGCGTTTGGTCCCGAGGCCGTACTGAAAGGAGGCATGTCGCTGCGAATGTATGGAATTACCCGTTCAACGATTGATGTCGATTTCTGTTTTCAGTCGCATAATCGGAAACGGGGATTTATGGAACATTTGGTACGGGTCACAGAGGAATTCTTTGATGCCTCTCCGGTCGTGACGGCTGATTCTAAAAAAATTCAGGTGCTTGGAAAGCGCAATGGAGTGGATATCATCATTGAGGCGTCGGCCCACTCCGGATTTGAACCGGAAACGATTGCCACGACAGCGGTGGCGCGTGGCGTGAACCTCCCGCCCCAACTGATATCGGTTATGCCGAAATCAATCGCCTTTGCTCACAAACTGGGTGCCTGGCTGGACCGCAGGCTGGCCAGAGATCTTTATGACATCCACGTGTATTATGCCTATTTGAAAGCGACACCGGATCCTGAGATCCTTGATCGTCGAATTTTGAAACCCGCTTACGTCAAAAGCGTGAGGAACAGACCTGTTTTGACATCGAAAGAAGAGTTCCTCCATTTCCTTGTTCACGAGGCGGAACGGATGGATGATCAGCAACTGGAGGAAGATCTTCGGGGTATTGTCGACGAACGCGAGCGGTTGGGTATCGGTATGCAAATCCTGATTACCCTCAGAAAAATGAGGTTGTGAAAACAAGAATGTGCTGGATCCGGTGCGCATCCGTTCGAGGGGGGGGGAGCCTTCACGCTCTGGCGCTGAAGATAACCATGGAGTGGGGGTGGGTGCTGATGCTGGTGCCCATGCTTCCCCGGTGGACGCGTTTGGCGGTGGTGTACAGCCGCATGGTCCATTTAAAGGTGTCGGTGTCGGGAATGTGGAACTTCACGATTTTATCGGAGGCATTGAAGAAGATGAGCACGTCCTCCTCATCCTTCTTAAACAGGGTGAATTTCCGGGAGCCGCTGAGGCGCAGTCCGATGGCCCGGTCCTGGCCCCAGTCGGGTTCGCGGCCTTCAGGACCATACCATGTCACACTGCCGGAGGCGACTTCCTCATCGCCGGTGTTAACAAACAATGGGGTTTTGAGCACGGGGAGGTCTTTCCGCAGTTGAATCAGTTGCCGGGTGAACTCCAGGAGTTCGCGACCGTCTTTGCCGAAATTCCAGTTCATCCAGCTCAGCTCGTTGTCCTGACAGTAGGCGTTGTTGCTGCCTTGCTGGGTCCGCCCGATTTCATCGCCCATCGGGAACATCGGGATGCCCCGGGACACGAAGAGGGTGGCCAGGAGGTTCTTCTGCATGCGGAGACGCAGGGCGAGAATTTCCGGATCGTCGGTTTCGCCCTCCACGCCCCAGTTGTTGCTGTAGTTGTGGTTTTCGCCGTCGCGGTTGTCTTCAAGATTGGCTTCGTTGTGCTTTTCGTTGTAGCTGACCACGTCGCGGAGGGTGAAGCCGTCGTGGCAGGTGATGAAGTTCACGGACTTGAGCGGGCCCAGGGGCTGCAGGGAATAGAGGTCTTCGCTGCCGAGCAGGCGGGTGGCGAAGAGGGAGAGCATGCCCGGCTCGCCGGACCAGAAGCGCCGGACGTCGTCGCGGTAGCGTCCGTTCCATTCCGGCCAGCGGGTGGAGGGGAAGGAGCCGACCTGATACGCCCCGGCGGCATCCCAGGCTTCGGCGATCATTTTGACCCCGCGGAGGATGGGGTCCTCGTCGATGGCTTCGATGAGCGGCGGTTTCTCCAGCAGGGTTCCGTCGGTGTCGCGGGCGAGAATGGGGGCCAAATCGAAGCGGAAGCCGTCAATATGATATTCGGTGACCCAGTGGCGGAGGCTGTCGAGAATGAACTGCCGGGTGACGGGATGGTTGCAGTTGAAGGTGTTGCCGCAGCCGCTGTAGTTGTGATACCCGTGGGAGTCGTCTTTGATATAAAAGATCTCCTCATCGACGATCCGGAAATTGTAGTCGGGCCCATCGGGGCCGCCTTCGGCGGTGTGATTATAAACGACATCAAGGATGACCTCCATGCCGGCCGCATGCAGGGCTTTGATGAGGCGTTTGAACTCATCGACCTGCTGTCCGCGGTGTCCGGTGGCGGCGAATCGGCTGTGGGGCGCAAAAAAACTGAGGGTGCTGTAGCCCCAGTAGTTGCGCAGTTCGGAGCGGGGATCCTGGGCATGAAAATATTCCATCTCGTCGAACTGAAAGACCGGCATCAGTTCCACGGAGGTGATGCCCAGGGATTTGAGGTGGGGGATTTTTTCGATCATGCCTGCATAGGTGCCGGCATATTTGACGTTGCTGGAGGCATGGGCCGTGAAACCGCGGACATGGGCCTCGTAGACAACCATGTCTTTCCAGGCGATGTCGGGCCGGCGGTCTTTCCCCCAGTCAAAGTCGGAGGCGGTCACCACGGCTTTGGGGAAGGCCGGTCCGGTATGGAGCGGATCGCCGGGCTTGCGAATGAGCGATTCGCCCCAGATGGGTGATCCCGCCACGGCGGATGCGTGGGGGTCGAGTACATACTGTTCGGGCGGGAAATCGGAGGCTTCGCGGTGAAGTTTCCAGACATAGCACATTCCCGCCCGCACGCCGGGGACTTCGACACTCCAGGTGTCCCCGAAGCGATGGTCTTCCGGATTCAGATGGACCTCCCGGACAGGGCGCAGATCGCGGTTACTGTCGAACAGCAGCAGATCCAGCGTATCGGCGGTGCGGCACCAGAAGGTGAACCGGCAACTGTCGCCGTTGAGTTGCGCCCCGAAAGGATGCAGAGGGCGAAGGGCGTCGGCGTACAGGTTGAGGGGAAGAGAAGGCTGGGTCATGTTGGCAACCCTAATTTAATTTTTGGGGTTGTCACGTTTGAAATCAGATGAAGACCGACTCAATCGCAGCGAATGTGATCGATGCGGGCGAGCGCATCCCGGGGGAGGACTTTGGCC
>PXDP01000368.1 GCA_003565035.1 PVC group bacterium
CGGGCAGTCGCGCCGCCGGGGGACCGACTTCGGGGCCGCGCGGCTTAAGGGTCAGCTTCGGGCCGGGAGGAATTAAAGCGGGAGGGGGAGAGTCATCAGGTCGCATGAAGGTCTTGAACCAAATCCATCCACTTTTGCAATGCAAATATGACAACCTTGTCCTCGCATTTCTTTACAAGCACGTATTTGTACTGCATGATGTCCGCTTCCATGTCAAAACCCGCCTCTCCTGCCGTTTTCCGCGTTCGTCTGGGCCCCTCCGGGGTCCGAATGCTGCTGGCTTCGGTGCTCTTGACGCTCATCGCCACCCTTTTCTCTCTTGTCCTGCCCCGCTATCTTGGACATATCATTGACGAATTGCTCGAAAACGGGCTCCCGCCACGCGAAATCCTGGTCATGGCGGGCATCTATCTGGGAGCGGCACTGGTCGGCGCATTTTTCAGCAAAGCGATGCGGCAGGTCCCCATGCGGCTCAACCCCCGGATTTCCCACCGCCTCCGCACGGATCTGTACGGCCATCTGCTCCGGCTGGACGACGACCAGGTCCGCCGCCACCGCACCGGCGACCTGATGTCCCGGCTCAGTTCCGATGTCAACGCGGTGGCCGAAATGATTTCCCTCGGCGGTCATTCGCTGATCCGCGCCCTGTTCACCCTCGGCTTCGCCTTCTGGGTCATGTTTGCCCGCTCCCCCTCCCTCGCGCGAATCATGGCGGTCCTGCTTCCGCTGATGATTCTTATCGGGTTTCTCCTCCTGCGGTCCATACGGAAACGCCATCTCGGCGTGCAGGAAAAACTGGGCGAACTGACCACCTACTGCCAGGAATCTTTCCAGGGAATCCGGGTGATCAAAGGCATGGGCATCGAATCCATCCGCGCCGACACCTTCAAAAGCATCAATCACGACTTTATCCGCCGCAACATGGCGCTCAACCGCATCGAAGTTCCCGCCTGGCCGCTCATGCACGCGGGCTTTATCCTTGGCAATGCGGCCCTGCTCTGGATTGGCGGGCAACAGGTGATCCGCGGCGAACTCTCTCTGGGCGTGCTGGTGGAATTTCAGCAATACCTCATGGTGCTCCAATGGCCCACCCTCTCCCTCGCCTGGACCATGAGCCTCATTCTCCGCGGACGCGCCAGCCTCTCCCGCCTCCGCGACGTGACCTGTGAGCAGCCCTCCCTGGCCGACGGAGACCAGACGGATCCCGATGCCGACCTCTCTTCCGGCGGCATCGCCTTTGAGCAGGTCTCGCTCAGCCTCGACGGCAACCCTGTACTGCACGGCATTGACTTCGCCACCGCCCACGGACAGCTCCTCGGTATCACCGGCCCCACCGGCGCCGGCAAAACCATGCTGCTGAATCTTCTGCTCCGCCGCTTTGATCCCGACCAGGGCGCTGTCCGCATCAGCGGCCGGGATGTCCGGACCCTTCCCGCCGAAACCCTGTACCATTTTCTAAGAATTGCCCCCCAGGAGCCGGTGCTGTTCTCCATGACCCTGGAGGAGAATCTCCGTCTCGCCAAACCCGATGCCACAGCGGAGGAACTCGCCGAAGTCCTCCGACTCTCCGCCCTGGAATCCGATCTGCACGAACTGCCCGACGGCCTGCAGACCCGCATCGGCGAACGCGGGGTTACCCTGTCCGGCGGGCAGCGCCAACGCTGCGCCATTGCCCGTGCCCTCCTGGGGGCGCCGGAACTGATGATCCTCGACGACAGCCTCTCCGCCGTGGACACCGCCACCGAGGCGACAATCCTCCGCCGGATTCTGCCCTTCATGCGGCAGCGCACCGGTATCATCGTCAGCCACCGCCATGCAACCCTGCGGCAATGCGATCAGGTGCTGGTGCTGCGCAACGGCCGGGTGGAGCAGTTCGGGCCGCCCGCCGCGCTGGAGGCCCGGCCGGGCTATTTCGCGGAACAGGCCGAACGCCAGCGCCTGCGCGAGGAACTGGAGGCTCTCAATGTCTGACGCCCTCTCCTCCCGAAAAGCCCTCCGCCGGGACCGGGGCTACCTGCACCGGATTCTCTTTTACGCAAAACCCTACACGCTGCTGCTGATTCTGGGCCTGCTGCTCCTGCTGCTGCAAGTGCTCAGCGTCAACGCCATGCCCCTGCTGATCAAGCAGGCGGTGGACCGCTTTCTCGCCCCCGAAACGCAAACCCTGGACATTGTCGAACGCATTGCGGGCCTGAAGGATCTCTGTATTCTCCTCGCCGCCCTGGTCGGAGGGATGTTCCTCTTCCGGGTCAGTCACGCCTATCTGATGACCTGGATCGGCCAGTGCGTGCTGCGGGATTTACGGGTGGCCGTTTTTGAAAAGGTGCAGGCCCTGCCCATGCGCCGCTTCGACCAGGTGCGGGTCGGACGGCTCATGACCCGGGCCACCAGCGATCTGGACGCATTGCAGGAACTCGTCCGCAACGGCATCATCGGGATGTTGGCCAATCTGCTGCTGCTCGTCGGTGCCATGGTGTTCATGTGGGTGCTGGAATGGCGTCTGGCACTGGTCACCTTTGCGGCCTTCCCCATCCTCGCCGGCCTGCTCACCTGGGTCAACATCCACAGCCGCCGCGCCCAGCGGGTGGCACGGGACGCCACTTCCACCCTCAACAGCCTCACGCAGGAAACCCTCAGCGGTCTGTTCACCCTGCGCATGCTCAATCAGCGGGGCACCATTCTGGAACGGCTCACCGCCCTGAGCGAAGACCTGCGCCGTGCGCGCGCCAGGGTGGCCGACTGGGGCACCTGGCATTTCCCCATTCTTGAGGGCACCCGGGCGCTCGCCAATGTGCTGCTGATTGTGGCCTGCGGCATCTGGATCCCCCATCAGATCGGCAGTCTCGTCGCCTTTCTGTACTACATCCGCTTCTTCTTCCGTCCGCTGGAGGAACTCGCCGAACAGTCGCAGCAACTCCAGTCCGGCCTCGCTTCCGCCGAACGCGTGTTCGATCTGCTCGACGAGCCCGAACCCCTCCGCGATCCCCCCGCCCCCCTCAGCCTGGGAACCTTCCAGGGCGATATCCAGTTCGATCACGTCAGCTTCTCCTACGACGGACACCACCCCATTTTGCATGATGTCAGCTTTCAGATCGTTCCCGGACAGAACGTCGCCGTCGTCGGCGCCACCGGGGCCGGCAAATCCACACTTTTCAATCTCCTCTGCCGCTTTTATGAGGTCAGTGCCGGAGCCATTCGAATCGATCATGCCGATATCCGCAACTACGCCCAGCGGGAACTCCGGCGGAAACTCGGCGTGGTCCAGCAGGATCCAATGCTTTTTTCGGGCACCCTGGCCGACAACCTCACCCTCGGCCGCCCCGATGTCAGCCGGGAGGACATGGTGCAGGCCGCCCGCTACGTCAATGCCCATCCCTTCATCGAAGCCCTGCCCAAAGGCTACGACACCGACCTCGGCGAAGGCGGCCACCGCCTGTCAACCGGCCAGAAACAACTCATCGCCCTCGCCCGGGTGCTCTTGCAGAATCCCGATGTGCTCCTGCTGCTCGACGAGGCCACGGCCAGCGTCGATTCCGAAACCGAAGCCCTCATCCAGGATGCGCTCGCCAAGCTCATGCGCAACCGCACCTCCATCGCCATCGCCCACCGGCTCTCCACCGTGATCCACGCCGACACCATCCTCGTCATGCGCCACGGCAGACTCGTTGAACAGGGGACGCACAGTGAACTCATCGAACTCGACGGCTACTACCGCACCCTCGTCGAGGTCATGCGCCACGGCGGGATCCTGTAACCCCACCGAAACCCCTGCCCGAGAAAAAATTCCGCATTTCAAAACTTCTGTCTGGTCTTATTTCGCCGATCCGTGCATAGTAGTGCTATGACTTTGAGTTCCCCTTCCCTTCATGTCCTGGTGCTGGATGACGACGAAAAAATCCTCCGCATGTTCCAACTGTTCACCAAGCAGGAAAAAACCATAGAGGTTTATACGGCGTCAAACGGAAGAGAGGGACTGGACCTCATGGTGAAACACGCCTTTGACCTCGTCATTGTGGATATCCATATGCCGGTGATGGACGGCCTGGATTTCACCCGGGAAGTCCGGAAAATCTGGCCCTGGCAGGAAATCTTTTTCTGCACCGGGCATGGGTCCGACGCCCTGAAAAAGCAGGCGCAGGAACTTGGCGTAAAACAAATTCTCGAAAAACCGCTCAGCCGGAATCAGCTGCAAAGCGCGATCGACTCCTCCCGGAGTTCCAGAGAATTTCACATTACCCACGGATACGGAATCTCCCCCTCCAATGCGGATACGGTCGCCTGCCTCCAGAAACTGCGGCATCTTTCCAGCCGGGTCTGGAAAACACCCCGCGTTTCGACCCTGACAGGCAGCTTCCTGGAGTTCCTGGAACAATGGGCCCCGGTCCATGCCGCCGCCATTCTGGTCGATGACGGAACCCTGCGCCGGTTTGAGTCCTTTAACAAACCGGAAATCACCCCGTCGGTTCATGAGCATCTTTATTCGGGCTGCCTCGACCGTCTTCACGCCATCAGCGGCCGGAACTGGGACTGCGAGGAAAACGAACGGCACTGTCAACTCCCCGAAATTTCCGGTGAAGAGCCCGTGGATCTAAACTCCGCCGTGTATATTCCCCTGATGGGACGCCGATCCCTGTTTGGAATTCTGGTCCTGATCCCCTATCCGACCATCAGCCTGCAGCCGGGTGATTTCCCGATCATTTACCATGCCGCCCACCACCTGAGCACGCTTCTCCAGTCCGTCACGGAAATCCAACTGCAAAGTATGATCGATCCGCTGACCGGGCTGTTCAACCGGCGCTACCTTCAGGCGGAACTGGAACGGTTCTGGCTGCTGAGCCAGCGGGAAAACCTTCCCTTCAGTGTTCTCATGCTGGATCTGGACGGATTCAAAGCTCTGAATGATGCCCATGGGCACGCCTTTGGCGACAATCTGCTCAAACATGTGGCCAGAGTTCTGCTCGAAACGCTCCGCCGCTCCGATGTGGTGATCCGCCTTGGAGGGGATGAATTTGTCATTCTCCTGCCGCAAACCGAAGACACCGGCACCCGGGAACTGGCAGAGCGCATCCGGCAGAGCCTTGAGTCCCAGCCCGTCCGCAAACAGGAAGCCGAAATCCAAATCACTGCATCCATTGGTGGCATAATCTACAGCCGGGAAGCCCCGGTGGCCTCCTCGATGCAACTGCTTGAATGTGCGGACCGGGCCATGTATGATTCCAAAAACAACGGCGGGAATCAGGTGACGGTTCGGGCAGCCTCTGATCAGGACAATCCCCCTCCCCCGCGCCATGAAGTCCTGATCGTGGACGACGATCCCCAGGTCCTCAATCTTCTGAAAAGAATGCTCAACGGAGAGACCTACACTGTCACCACCGTCACCTCTGTTTCCGAAGCGGAAAAACTTCTCCTGAGTGGAAAGAAATACGACCTGCTGCTCACCGACCTCTCCCTCCCCGGACAGGACGGATATGAAATGCTCGCGATTGCGCGCGACCTTGACCCCGAAATGGTCCCGATGGTCATTACCGGACACCTCACAAAGCACAGCGAGGAGACCCTGCACGATCAGGGCGC
>PXDP01000268.1 GCA_003565035.1 PVC group bacterium
GCCGGAACTTTCATGATGAGATTCATTTCATTTTCACCGATTCCTGGCAGCATGACGTGTTGCAAAACGATCTGATGACCAACCGACGCAGTCGGTTGGAGGAGAGATCAGGCACAGAGCTCCTGGAAAGGATGGATGCGCTCAAATCAGACCTGAAAGATCACCCGAACCGTGCGGAACTCATTGCCTACTTTGTTGAAGGCTAAACAAGAAGCTCAGAGCCCGAGCCGCTTCCATTGCTCCGCCGGGGCGTCCAACTCATGGAAATGCTCCTGCAGTATTCATAAGGAACCGATCCTAGGTGAACGCATGAAAAAACACGAACCTCGCGGCCAATAATTTTTCAACTCTTTAATCCTTGTAATCCTGATAGAGTTAGTGTAGATTAAAAGAATCTTAACGAACAGGAGTTGATGTATGTCTGCATATCATGGCGTCGATGCGCATGTGGGGAACACCCCGCTGATTTATCTGAGAAAACTGTCTGAGCTCACGGGATGCACCATCCTGGGGAAAGCGGAATTTATGAATCCGGGCGGTTCGGTCAAAGACCGGGCGGCGCTGGGGATTATTCTGGATGCAGAGGCGCGCGGCGAACTCAAGCCGGGTATGACGATTGTGGAGGGCACTGCAGGCAATACTGGGATCGGGCTCACGGTGATTGGGGCCGCAAGGGGATACCGTTCGGTGATTATTATCCCCGAGACGCAGTCGGCGGAAAAAATTGAATTGTTGCGCAATTTGGGGGCGGAGGGGATTCCGGTCCCGGCGAAACCCTACAAAGATCCAAACCATTATACGCACATTGCCCGCCGCAAAGGCGAGGAAAACGCGGACTGGTTCTGGGCGAATCAGTTCGACAATGTTGCCAACCGCACTGCGCACGAAAAAACCACCGGTCCGGAAATCTGGAGCCAGACGCATGGCGAAGTCTCGGCGTTTGTGGCGGCGATCGGCTCCGGCGGGACGCTGGGGGGCGTGGCCAAAGCGTTGAAAGCGAAAAATCCTGATATCGTCACCGTGTGTGCGGATCCGCAGGGTGCGGCCATGAGCAACTGGTTCAACCACGGGAAGACCGAGGCCAGCGACGGCGATTCGAATGCCGAAGGGATCGGGCAGTCCCGGGTCACCGCCAATGTGGAGGGCATCCCGGTGGACCATGCGTTCACGATTGACGACCAGACGGCGATGACGATCATCCGGCATTTGAACCGGACCGAAGGACTGTTTTTGGGTCTGTCCAGCGGCGTGAATGTCGGCGGCGCAGTCCGCCAGGCGCTCAAAGGGGGTCCCGGCCAGGTGATTGTCACGATCTTGTGCGACACGGGTGTGAAGTATCAGTCCAAGCTCAACAATGCGGACTGGCTCGCGGCCCAGAATTTGAAAGAGGATCTCCCGATCGAATCGGTGCTGGATCTGTAAATAATCCCCAAGTAAAGGAAAGAACAAGGAAAGACCCATGAAGTTAATCAAACTGATCACTCTTCTGTCGGGCGCGCTGCTGCCCGCCATCGGCCTGCAGGCCTCCGAAGCGCTGGTGAGCACCGACTGGCTCGCCAACAACCTCGAAAACCGCAATGTGCGGGTGCTTGAGGTCAGTGTCGAAGCCGGAAAATACGAGCAGGGGCACATCCCCGGCGCCGGCAACCTGGTCTGGCACACGGACCTGGTCGACAATCCCAACCGGGACATTGTCACCCGCGAAAACTTTGAAAACCTGATGTCCCGTTTTGGCGTGACCCCGGAAACCACCGTGGTGCTTTACGGCGACCACGACAACTGGTTTGCCGCCTGGGGTGTCTGGGTGTTCCACGTCTATGGTCACACAAATGTGAAGCTGCTGGACGGCGGACGCCGCAAATGGGAGGCCGAACGCCGCCCGATGGACACGATGACCCCGAGCTTCCGCCGTTCGGCCTACGAAGTGACCGAGGTGAATGACAGCCTTCGCGCTTTTCTTCCGGATGTGGTGGCCGCGGCCCGGGGCGAAAAGGACGCGGTGTTGGTCGATATCCGTACGCCGGATGAATTCAGTGGTCGGGTGATTGCGCCGGCGGGCATTCAGGAACTGGCCATTCGCGCCGGTCACGTGCCCGGCGCGGTGAATGTGCCCTGGAATACGGCGGTGAATCAGGCCGACGGCACCCTGCTGCCGGTGAACACCCTCCGGGAAGTATATGCCGAGCGGGGCATTGACGGCTCCCGTCCGACCATTGTTTATTGCCGCATCGGTGAGCGTTCCGCGCACACTTGGTTTGTGTTGAGCCAGATTCTTGGCTATGATGTGCTGCAGTACGACGGCTCCTGGACTGAATACGGCAATGCGGTCGGCGTGCCGATCACCAACCCGACCGGAACCGTCTGGACCGGAAAATAATCCAAGGAAATCCCTGAATGAATCACCCCTCCGAATCCACGTCACGCTCTTCTGTTTCGATGGTTCTGCGTGTGCTGGCGGTCCTGCTGGCCGGAGGGGGGATTTTCTGGGCCTGGTGGCTGCACGGTCATGAACTGTACGGCCGCCGGGAGTCCTGGACCCTGATGTCGGGACTGCTGTTCGGATGGACGATGCAGCGGTCCCGCTTTTGCTTTTTCTGCATGCTGCGGGATTTTTTTTCCAAAAAAGACAGCCGCGCGGTGCTGACGGTGATTCTGGCACTGGCGGTGGGGGTGGTGGGGCATGTGGTGATTTTCGGTGCCTGGATTCCGGATGCCACCGCCGGACATTTGCCTCCCCGGGCGCATATCGGGCCGGTGAGCTGGGTGCTGGTGCTCGGCGGCATCGTCTTCGGCATGGGTATGTCGTTCTCCGGCTCCTGCATCAGTGCGCATTTTTACCGGATCGGCGAGGGCTCTCCGCTGTCGCCGGTGGCGCTGATCGGCGCGGTGGGCGGGGTGATTCTGGCACTGCGCTCCTGGAATTTTTTCTATCTCAGAACCCTGATTGACGCGCCTGTGCCCTGGATCCCCGCCTGGGGCGGATTTTCGCTGAGTCTGCTGCTGGCCCTGGCGGTTCTGGGCGCGCTCGCCCTCTGGCTGATGCGCTGGGTGCCGCTGTCCGTGTCTCCCCGCGAGCGTTTGACCGTGCGGGGCCTGTTTGACCGCATTTTTGTGAAATTCTGGTCCGGCTGGGCCGGCGGGATTCTCGTGGGCCTGATTTCCACGTTTGCCCTGTTCCGGGCGAATCCGCTGGGGGTCACGGCGGAGATGAACCGCATTGCCCGTAATTTCGGGGCGCGTTTTGAGTGGCTGCCGGTCCGCCTCGAAGGCCTGGACACCTTCCGGGGCTGCCGTACGGAACTGGATGCGGGCATGTTTACCCCGAACGCGCTGTTTGTCATCGCCATTGTTATGGGCGGCTTTATCGGCGCGCTGGGCATGGGGGAATGGTCGCTTTCGCGCCCCAAAGCCAAGGCCTATCCGCTGGCGCTGCTTGGCGGGGGGATGCTTGGCTGGGGGAGTACGCTGGCTTTTGGATGCAGCATTGGAACCCTGCTGTCCGGCATTCACGCCGGGGCGCTATCCGGCTGGGTATTTCTGCTGGCCATGATCGCCGGGGTTTACGTCACCCTGCCGGTGCGGAACTGGGCGGAACGCTAATGCCTGCTTCCGCGGTGTGGTCTTTAGGATTGTAAGTCCCCGCCGGGTTTCGTAACGTACCGGCATGAGCAGAACCTTGGACCCGACGAAATGGCTGGATGATCATGGCGATATTCTTTACCGTTTTGCGCTGGCCCGTACGCGGAACCCGGAACTGGCTGAGGATCTGGTTCAGGATACCTTTCTGGCGGCACTGAAAGGCGCGGAAAGTTTTTCGGGCCGTTCGGAGGAGCGCACCTGGCTGGTGGGCATTCTGAAGCATAAAATGATCGATTATTTCCGAAAACACCAGCGGGAATCCCTCGCGGATGATCTGGAGACCCGCCCGCACGATCCCCAGGCCTATCTGGACCGCAAAGGCCACTGGAAGGTGGGACAGTCGGAATGGATCACCCAGCCCGAGAAAGCCTACGAGCGCAAAGAGTTCTGGGAAGTGCTCAACGGCTGTATGGATCACCTCAACGACCGCTTGAAGGCGGTGTTTGTTCTGCGGGAGCTGGAGCATCAGAATGCGGAGGTGATTTGCAAACAGCTTGATATCAGCTCTTCCAACCTGTGGGTCATGCTTCACCGCGCCCGCCTGCAACTGAAAACCTGCATGGAAGTCAACTGGCTCCAGCGCAAACCGGAGTCATGATGGAGGCCTTTAACGATTTCACCGCCCGGACCGCCCGGTACTGGGACGAGCTTGCCAATGATTATCAGAAATCCACCACAATTTCTGTGAAGGATTTTCATTATGGCCCCTTGCTGCCGGGCGACGGCGAACTGCAACTGCTGCCCAAACCGCTGTCGGGCAAACGCTGTCTCGAACTGGGATGCGGCGCCGCGCAGAACAGCATCTATCTTGCCCGCAAAGGAGCGGAGTGCGTGGCCGTGGATGTCAGTCGGGAACAACTCGGGCACGCGGCCAAACTGGCGGAGGGCTACGGGGTGGGGATCGATCTGCGCTGTCTGGACATGGAGGCGCTGCCGGAGGAACTGGGCACCTTTGATTTAATTCACTCCGCCTACGGGGTTCCCTTCGCCGCGAATCCTGAGGCGCTTATCCGGAGTTGCGCGGAGAAACTCCGTCCCGGCGGCACGCTGCTGTTCAGCCTCGGCCATCCGGTCTACGCCGGGGAATGGACCGAACTCGACGAGGAAGAGCGGGGGATTTTTCTTACGAGCTATTTTGACCCCACGCCGGACGTGCGGGAAGGCGAAGACGAGGAGTCGGTCGTCTGTGCGCGGGCCTATCCGGTATCGGAAGGCGTGGAATGGATTTTAAAGGCCGGACTCCGGCTCACCGCTCTGCGCGAACCCGCAGCCCTGCCCGTGCATCAGATGGAGCGCGAGGAGCGGCGAAAACGCGTTCCCTATTACAGCCCCGAATGGGCCGAACAGGTCTTTGAGATGCAGCGCTTTCCGATTGTCTGTATCTTAAAAGGTGAAAAAGAATTACGTGAAGCTTAAGAAACCTTATCCGTAAGAATTTTGCTGTTCTGGTAAATGAATTCAGTCCGGTTGCGGGAGGAGCCTGTGTTAGGTAAGTCCGTTAAAAGTCGATCACAAAAAATTCACCGTAGGACACCTGTTCAGCCAGCACTCTGGGAGCCCACCTCTCTTTGTAGCTGATGCCCCAACTGTCCGTATAGCAGATTTCGTCCGTATCCGGATTGTAGCCAATAATCAGATTCATGTGTTTTCGCGTGTCGTTTTTTTGGAAATGAAGCTCAGAGGATATCTTCTGTACATACTCAGCCCACGCGTCCCGGCTTTGGATCGTATTTCGTTGATGGGTATGCTCCAGAGAGAATGCATGAAACGCGTTCGTGGAGGACAAGTGCCAAAAGACCGGAATCCCTCTCTGAAGAAAAGACATGAGCTTGCCGGGCTCCAGGGGACCTGAAAACGGGTGAATCTTGAGCCCCCGGCGGCGGACATCCGAACGGATGACATCTATTAAATTGTCCGTA
>PXDP01000319.1 GCA_003565035.1 PVC group bacterium
AGGGTCGGAGTCCCGCGTTCACGCGGAAGCCCAGAGGGTCGTTTACGGCCCGGGATTACGGTGGAAAGGGTCGGAGTCCCGCGTTCACGCGGAAGCCCAGAGGGTCGTTTACGGCCCGGGATTACGGTGGAAAGGGTCGTTCTACCCTGCCCCCAAGCCATAAGTCCCTCGCATAAGCCCCTCGCATAAGTCCCTCGCCCCAGACACAGCCGCAGCCACAGCCACAGCCGCAGCCGCACATTTTACCCTATCCACTGAAACCCGCTCGCTGAAGCTTCGCTCTCTACTTCCGCGTAAACGCGGGACTCCGACCCTTTGCTCAACCTTCGCTCTCTACTTCCGCGTAAACGCGGAACTCCGGCAAAATCACCCTATTCCCACAGCGATATCCGCGACAGGATTCGAGGTTCATCCCGGCTCCGAAAACCGGCCCTCCCGGCATTCCACATGTGCGTGCACATGGCGGAGCAGTGCCGGATTGTGGGTGACGAGCAAAACGCCAATACCCCGCGCGGCGCAATCGCTCAGTGCCCGCATGACCTCTTCGGCCGACTCCGCATCCAGATTGCCCGTGGGCTCATCGGCCAGCAACAGCGCCGGATCGGTCAGCAAAGCTCTGGCGATTGCCACCCGCTGGGCCTCGCCGCCGGAAAGCAATCGGGCCTTCTGGCGCATTCGCGCCGTGAGCCCCAACTGATCGATCAGGTCCAGTGCCCGGGCCATAAAGCGCTCCCGGGGGATGCCGCTGTACCGCGCCCGGAAGAGCACATTTTCCAGCACACTCCGCTGCGGCAGCAGAAAAACGGACTGAAAAATCATGCCGATGCTGTCCCGCCTCAGGCGGGTGGCGGTCCGCGCATCACCCGGCGGCACCGCTTTGCCGGCGAAGTGAATTTCCCCTGCATCCGGGGTGTCCAAAAATCCGGCGAGATTCAGAAACGTGCTCTTTCCCGATCCCGAGGGTCCGGTCACCGCGCAGAATTCTCCCGCGTCCAGGGTAAACGACACCGGTCCGAGCACCCGTCGGCCGCCAAAGGATTTGCAGACCGCCCGCACATCCAGCAGCGAACTCATAACGCCCGCAGACGGACCAGAACCGTTCCGGCCTCCACGCCCTCCAAAATTCTGAAGTGGGTTGTATTTCCGCTCCCGAGCGTTACCGGCACCCGCCGAACGCCGGGCTCACTGCGGACATGCACATAAGGAGTGCCCTCTTCAAAAGTCACAAACGAGCGGGGAACCACGGGGACATCCGGGTGACGCTCGGACAGCACGCCGGCCCGAAAGGTCATGCCGGTGCGCAGGCGCGGATCGGCCTCAAAGAGCAGCAGGGTCACGGTGAAGGTCTTCATGTGGGCCGGACGTCCGGCGGGCTGAACCGCCACCGAGCTGATGGAGAGCACCTGGCCCTCCAGCTCCAGACCGGGAAACGCGTCCGGCACCGCGCGCACAGCGGCACCTGCCGGCACCCTGGCCAGGCGGGACTCCGGCACTTCGCAGCGCACCACGAGCTGCCCCATATCCGAAATCCGCATAAACTCCTGATTGCGGAACACCGTGTCTCCCTCGCGCACTGTCCGGAATTCTCCACCGATGTGCAGCGGCAGATACACCACCCGCCCCGCGCGGGTGGCGGTCACCCGCGCCGCCGCAATCTGATCGCTGACAATCCGCAACTGACGCCGCGCGCTTTCCCGGCGAGCCTCCGCCTGCTCCATCTGGGCCGGAAACACCACATCCTCCTGCAAGCGGATTTGGGTCTCAAGGCCGCCTACGGTTTCCCGCAGGGTCTCCACCCGGGCCTGATAAGCGGCAAGCTCTCCGGGGGAAATCAGTCCATCCCCCGCTAATTCCGCCATCCGGTCCCCCACCCCGTCCTCCCGCGCCAGGCCGTCGCGGGCCTCGCGCAACTCGCCCTTCAGGCGGGCCCGCCGCAAAGGGATTTCCGCCTGCGCCAGCGTGCGGAATTCCGTCTCCGCCAGCACCGCGTCGCGCTCCAGCACCGCCAGTTCGGCCTCCAGCGAGGACGTGTCAAACACCGCCACCACATCCCCGGCCTGCACCATCGCCCCCTCCGGAGCCAGCATCAGCAGCGCCGCCGGCTGACTGATCGAGGACGCCACCGATTCGCTTTGCACCGCGTCGAGAACGCCCGTGAAAGCCGTCCACACCTCGAAATCCTCCAGCCCCACCCGGTGGGTTTCCAGATCCGCCTCTCCCGCAGGCTGCCCGCACCCGGCCGCGAAGAGCAGCGCCAGGCACAGTCCCGCCCATAAACGGAACGGCTTCACAACGCGGCCTCCCGCCGATTTCGTGAACAGGCCCACTCCATCCGGCACGCAGGCTGGCCGGGACCATAATAATCCTCCAGGATTTCCGTCTGCTGAAATCCCTGACGGCAATACCAGTCGATCAGGACGTTGTTCCGCACATCCGCCTCCAAAGTGACCGCCTCCCGCCGCCCGCGCCGCGCCAGGGCTTTGGCCAGACGGACCAAACGCTTTCCCGCACCCAGATCCCGATGTCCCAGGGCCACCGCGATCGAATAAATTCGCAGCCGTCGGGGATACACAAACAAGACCATAGCCCCGACGGCGGTGTTTCCCGCTTCCGCAACCCAGACAGACTGAGTCGGACTGCGAAGGCTGTTGGACATCGAACGCCGGGAACTTTGCCGATCAGAGGGAAAACAGAGCGATTCCAAGGCCTCAAGGGCCGATAAATCGGCCGGAACCGCTTTACGAAGCCTGACCTTCCGGCCGTCGGCGCACATAGGGTCTCATCAGGCTGCGGAAAAACCGCGGGCCAGATCCTGCACGCGTTGGGACTGATGACGCCGGGCCTGCTCCAGGGTCAGTTTGGGGATGAGATATTCCGGCTCGGCATCGGTGGAGCCTTTGCAGTGCTGGATAATGACTTCATAGAGAAACTTGAAGGCATCCCGCGGCTGTTTCATCTGGTCCAGAGAATCGACCAGATCCTGAACACTCACGCGCTCCTCGAAAAGATCCTTGAGCATCGTCGGTTCGCCTTCGCCGTCGTAGACCGCCTGCACCCGGTGATTGCAGATGTCGTAGAGGTTGACCCCGGTCCATTCGAGGCGTTCAATCAGATTGCCTTTGTCCAGACGGGCCTTGCTGAAGAACTCGCCGTCCTCCCGCTTCAATTCGTAGCCCAGCTCAATCGGCAGCAGCATTTTGATGCCGAGACCGTCCTGTTGCAGAATTTTATGGGTAAAGAGCGGCCAAATCAGATTGCGCATCTTTTTGGGGTTGCCATTGACCAGACTGGGTTCGTCCACCCGGTCCACCAGCACGGTAATGCTGACAAAATCGAGGCCCTTGAGAATGCGCTGCAGGCGGCCCAGCAGTTCATAGCGCGCATCCTGATCGCCCGGAGTCGGCAGCGGCAAAGAATCCAGGTCCGCAGATTTCACGGTCCCCAACTGATTGAACAGCGCGGAGGAGGGATGATCCACCACCTTGATTTCGGTGTGGATATTTTTGCGGCGTTTGTGATTGGCAAGTGCCTGACCAATTCCGAACCATCCGCCGATAAATGTCAGCAGTCCGCCCACCGCCGCCGCCGCGAAGGCATAGGGATACATCATGCCCAGGCCCATAATCGCGAACAGGCTCAGGAAAAGCACCATCGCCCCGCCGCCGAAAAGATACAGAAGTTTTGTGGGGGTGACAAAAGAGCCCACCCGGAGAATTCTGGAGATTTTCCGCCAGCGCTCGGCGCGGGTGCTCAGGGAGGGCTGATCATACAAAATCGACAGATATGCCAGATCCAGCCGGTGCTGGCGCGGCATTTTGCGCAGACTTTTCCCCAGTTCGCGGGCCACTTTGGAAGAGGAGGGGCGGCTGGCCGCGTCCACAATCTCGGTCACCACCATGGAAATGATTTTATCGATGTGGTCCTCCAGGCGGATGCGCTGAAAGGCCTCCGGCTGTTCCGCATTGGCCGCGCCCACCGTGCGGTCCACCATGTGATTCCACTCATCGTACCGGACAATCCAGGTTTTTTTCCGGGCGTTGTTTTCGTTATATTCGCGCAGACGCTGTTCCATCAGCAGGCGGAGCGCGGTTTTGCCACTGCCCTTCTCCCCGAAGACCACCGAGGTGCTCGGCCGTTCCGGCCGTCCGAAAATCTTCTCAAACTCTGGATGCGCCACCCCGTCCCGCATGATCCGGGCGTACACGTCATCATCCCTCGCCTCTTCAGCGGTAAAAGGATTTTCCCGGAGTTTCCAGTGATTAAAAAACGTTTCAATTTTCATAGTTGCTCCAAAATTTGGACAGTCAATGGCTGGTTCTAGCGCATACGGGACAAGACATAAAGCATAAGCTTGTAAAAATGAAGAGAAATTACGCCCGATGAACCATAAGGGATTGCATCCAAACCGCAAGTGGTTAAGATTCGCGGCATGCTGACCGAACTGACTGTGAACAATCTGGCCCTGGTTGAAAAAGCCTCCATTCGCTTTGGACCCGGTTTGAATGTCATCACCGGCGAAACCGGCGCGGGGAAATCGGTGCTGATGGGGGCCCTGAATCTGATTCTTGGCGCCCGGGCCGACCGCAAAGCACTCCGGACCGGCGAAGAAAAAGGGTCTGTCCGCGGCGTATTTCAGCTCCAGGCACCCGCAAAAATCAATGCGACTCTGGAGGAGGCCGGCCTGGAGCCCTGTGAGGACGGGTTGCTGATTGTTTTCCGGGAACTCAAAGCCGAAGGCAACGGCCGGCAAACGGTGAACGATGCGCCGGTCACCCTCGCCCTGCTGAAAAAGCTGGGCGACGACCTCGTGGACATGCACGGCCCCTACGACCACCAGTCCCTGCTCGATCCCGAAACCCAGCGCGCCTTTGTGGATGCTTCCGGCACCCGCCCCGAAACGCATCAGACCTATGCCAATGCCTGGAGAGCCCTCCGCGCCACCCGCCGCCGTCAGCAGGATCTCCAGGGCGATGCCGATGCGCTGGAGCAGCAGCTCGATCTCCTCCGCTATCGCGTGCAGGAACTCGAACAGGCCGCCCTTGAACCCGGCGAGGAGGAGACCCTCCGCGAAGAACACACCCTCATCGGCAACGCCCAGAACATCATTGAAGGGCTCTCCGGGTCCCTGCTCGCCCTCGACGAAGCCGAAGGCAACGCATTTGACGCGCTCGCGGCCGCGCGGCGGGCAATGGAGGGCCTGCGCGACATGCATCCCGACGCCGCAGTCTGGCTGGACGAAGTGGAGGGCATGCAGACCCAGCTCCGCGAACTCGCCGCCTCCCTCCGGCTGGCCGGCGACCGCATCGAAGCCGATCCCGGCCGACTGGCCTGGCTGGATGACCGCCTCTCCGTCTACAGCCGTATGCGCAAAAAATACGGCCCCACCGTCGAAGACGCCCTCGAAACTCTGACTGAGGCCCAGCAGCGCCTCAAAGACCTGGAGGACCGCGAGGGACTGCTCGCCGAACTGGCCGCCCGCGAGGCCAAGGAGCTGAAAACCCTCCTGGCCGCCGGGGAG
>PXDP01000323.1 GCA_003565035.1 PVC group bacterium
AAATCGACTTGATCCCCCTGGAGGAGGCTCCTCCCCCGGCCGTCTGGGAGGGCTGTGATTTTCTCATGGTGGACAGCGACAGCAGCGGAAAATTTCTCAAGGCCTTTGATTCGTTTCCGGTTCCGGTGATCGGGTTGGATGCGAATTTCAGTGACCGGTATCACGCGAATTTTGTGACCGATCACTATTTGGGCGGAAGAATGGCTGCGGAGGCGATGATTGAGAAAAATGTCAGGGCGGCCACGGTTTTGTATTACAATGCCTCTGAAAAAAATCCCCGGGTGGGTCCGCGGATCGAGGGCTTCCGTCAGGCCTGGCTCGAAAGCGGGCGGGATGAGGCGACGCTGACTCTGGTGCCGATTCCCTGGAGCCACAATTCCTTCGAGATTGCCCTGAATGTCCGGGAATATTTAAAGAAAAACCCTCCCAACGGGGATTATTTTGTCACAGACGGCAAACTGGCCACCAATTTTATCGAAGTGCTCGGGTATCTGGGAGCGGAGGTGCCCGGATCGGTCGGCGTGATCGGGTACGATGGAGCCCAGCGCGGGGAATTGACCGACCCCCCCATGACCACCATTCAGCAGGACATGGACCGGATCGCACAGCATGCTGTATCGCGGATTCGGGAGATCACCTCCGGCAATCAGGAAACCGGCGTACTGGAGTGCGTCCCCCCTATCCTCGTCCACCGCGGATCGTTTTGATCCCGGGGATGGTTTACAAAAAGAATTAGATTGGACAGGGGCTGCGGCGGATTGGCGGCGCAAAGCGCTTTTGGACTGCGGATGCTTTAGCTTCCGCTTTATAGCCGTTCCCCCCTCCACCCAAAGAGAAAAAAGCCCTTGACTTTGCCTTTAAAATATCAGACAAATTTAAGACAGTATTTCGCCCAGCAGAGTAACCCACTGAATCTATGCAAAATTCAATGACGTCACCGTTCCGCCATTTTCTGACCGCAGGCCGCGTCCTGCCCTCCACGCTTTCCCTCGCCGCCATGAGCGGCCCGGCCTTCGCGGAAGCGGAAAGTTCGAAGCCCCAGCCACCGAATATTCTGGTGATCATGGCGGACGATGCGGGATATTTTGATTTCGGTTTTCAGGACAATCGTGCTTTTGAACAGATCACTCCGAATTTTGACCGGCTGGCGGAGCGGGGGACCCGCTTCACCCATGCCTATGTGACCGCGACGGTCTGCGGGCCTTCCCGCGCCGGTTTCATCAGCGGGATGTATCAGCAGCGGGTCGGATTTCAGGAGAATTTTCCGCCGCACTGGACCAATCCTCCCCACCAGGCCTGGCGTACGGACGCCTGGAGATCATTCGGACTGGATACATCGGTTCGCACCATGGCCGACTATCTGGGTGACCGGGGGTACCGAACCGGGATCATTGGCAAATGGCATTTGGGTTACGCGGAACGGTTTCACCCCAATCAGCGGGGATTTGACTACTTTTGGGGTTTCCGCAGCGGGTCGCGAAGTTATTTTTCCACACCCCGTTACAACGAAACCGAACGTGTTCCTCAGCGGTATGCTTCGATAGAAGAAAACGGCACCCTTGTCCCCGAAAGTGAAATCACCTATCTCACCGAGGACTTGACCGCCCGCGCCCTGGAATTCATCACGGCTGCAGCGGAAGAGAATCAGCGGTATTTCCTTTTTCTCAGCCATCTTGCGCCTCATACGCCCATGCATGCGACGGAACCGGATCTGGAAACGGCCCGGGAACTGTTTCCGGATGAAGAGGAGCGGCGGCAAATATATATTGCGATGATGATCAATCTGGACCGGGGTGTGGGAGCCCTGCTGGACAGGATTGATGAACTGGGGCAAACGGAAAACACCCTGATCGTTTTCCTCAGTGACAACGGCGGTCCGCTCAATAATGCATCCGATAATACGCCGCTGCGCGGTCATAAGTTTTCACCGTTCGAGGCGGGAAGCCGGGTACCGATGCTCATCTCATGGCCCGGCGTGCTGCCGGAGAAAAATGTTTTCGATCCGGTGGTCAGTTCGCTCGATCTGCTTCCGACCTTTCTTGATGTTTCCGGTCATGAATCGGTGGAGGGTCTGGACGGAATCAGTCTGCTTCCGTGGCTGCGTTCCGGAGATTTGACCGAATTCCCTGCCCGAGATCTCTTCTGGCGCGAAAACACCCTCTTTGCCGCAACCGAATGGATCCGCGCCCATGAGGAGGAAAAAGCGATCTGGTATGCGGGGGAACGCGGCTGGAGAACCCCCCGGCCCGAGGTACCTTCCTTTTTCAACCTCTCCGAAGATCCCGGCGAGGAAAACGATCTCGGCCCGGAGGCGAAGGAGCGCGTCCGCGAACTCCGGGAACGCTATGACGCCTGGACCTCGGAACTCGCACCGCCCCGTTGGTAAACCGCAATTTTCCACGAAACCCGACCTAACCCTTAAGGAAACGGAATGAAGATGTCCTCAGTATTCGAACCGTTCATCCCACTGACCTCCCGAATTCTCCTTCCGGTTCTCTGGTTGGGCAGCCTGATATTTTTTTCGGCCTGCAGTCCCGCTCCGGAAGAATCCGCACCGGCGGGCCACTCCTCACCGGAATCCGTGCCGCCGGCGGTGGGACGGGTGCGTATTTCCGGCGATGCGGAAATCCCGGAGCAGACGCCGGGTCAGTTGACGGTCCGGCTTCTGAGTGACAATGGCCGCGCCACCGTCACCTTTGATTTCCGCGACGGACTTCTGGATCTGTCCCACTATCAGAATTTGGCTCTGCGGATGGACAATGAAACCGTCGCACCCCTTGATGTATTTGTCACCGGACTGAGCAGTCTGGAAAATCAATGGGCGAACCGCACCCAGGGCCGAATGCTGGTCCGGCCCGGCGAAGAGAACGCCGAGCTGTTGGCGTTTATGAAGCGGCGCGGTCTTCTCCGGGAGCATCCGCTGTTTCAGACCTTCGGGAACATGCACGGGCTGCCGGGAGGGCATCACCGGCATTGGGAGCTGGTAGACCCCGCCAATATTCTGCGGGTCACGGTGCGGATTGACTGGGCCGGTGCGGAAGCCGGGCAAACCCTGCGCCTGGGGCATCCGCACGGAAGCGGAGCCTACAGCGTGGATCCCGGGATTCTGGATGCCATCGACTTTCCGGTTCTGGACCGCTTCGGCCAGATGCGGGGGCGGGAGTGGCCGGAAAAAGTGCATTCCGCAGATGAACTGCTGACGGATGCCGAAGCAGACCTGGCCCTGGCCGCTGAGCATAAAGGGTTTGGCCCCGGCCTCAGCCGGTTTGGCGGATTTGCGAGCGGAGAGCGTCTGGAATCCACCGGTTTTTTCCGGGTTGAGAAGATTGGCGGACACTGGTGGTTTGTGGATCCGGACGGATATCCTTTCTGGTCTGTCGGTGCCAATTCTGTCGCCCGCGGAGGGGAGACCAGGGTGGATGGCCGGGAGCGGCTGTTTCCCGAGGGTTTGAGCGGCGTGGTTGATTTTCACGAAAATAACCTCGCGCTGAAATACGGGGAGGACTGGGTCGGAAAGCATGTGGACGTGACCCTGGCGCGGATGAAACAGTGGGGCATGAACACCGTGGGCGCCTGGTCCCGGGCGGACTTGTTTGAAACGGAACGGATGCCGTTCACGATTCAGGTTCACACCGCCAAAGAAGGTGTGGGCGGAATCGGCAAGATGCCCGATCCCTTCGATACCCGATTCCGGGATTCACTGGAAAGACGGCTGGCGGCGCTGGCGGAAGACCACGCGGAAAATCCCTGGCTGCTTGGCATCTTTATTCACAACGAACTCGACTGGGGCGGCGGCATTCGTCTGGGAGAGGAAATTCTCGGCAGCGGACGCAACCGGCCCGCGCGCCGCGCCGCCGTTCAGCAGCTTGAGGAACGGTATGGAGACATCGCTTCGCTCAACGCCATCTGGGGAACCGACTTTTCCGACTTTGCCTCGGTTCGTCCGCTTGAGGAGGGCAATCCGGCTTATCGTGAAGATGTCCGGGCGATCATGGACCGCTTTGCGTCCCGGTACTTCCAAATCTGCCGGGAATTGATGCGGCAGTATTTTCCCAATCATCTTTATCTGGGATGCCGATTTCATACGTTTAACCCGATCATCCTCCGCGCCGCCTCCCGCTATCAGGATGTGGTCAGCCTGAATATTTATCAGTTCGGGGTGGCTGATTTTTCCGTGGAGATGGATGACGCAAGGCCGATTCTTATCGGAGAATTTCATTTCGGGATCGGTGATCACGGACACTGGGGGCGGGGACTTCGCGCGGCGGCCAATGCCGGAAACCAGGCGGACCTCTTCCGGCTCTACATGGAGGAGGCACTCCGGCATCCGCAAATGGTGGGTGCCCACTGGTTTGCCTGGTCGGACCAGCCCGCAACCGGCCGCCGCTCCGACGGCGAGAACTTCGGCGTCGGTCTCGTTTCCATCGTTGACCGACCCCACCGCCCCCTCACCGACGCCGTTCGGAACGTCTCCCGGGGCATGTATGACCTGCGCCTGAACAGGGTGTCAGAAGAATAAATGAAAAATCAGACATTTTTCAAACAAAAGTGATTGACAACCATCCCCGCAATATGGATAATTCAAATGCAGGCATGAAAAATAAAACTAAATTTCGAATGCAACAACAGGAGATATGAGATGAAGAAGTTTCAGCAAAATATTCGCAGGGGTTCATTTGCAATTGGGATGCTTGCAATCTGTGCCGGTATTCCCGGGCACGGTCAGGAAAATACCCTGTACTGGACCAATAACCGCAGCCCCGAAACGAGGAATATGCAACAACGGGAAAACTGGTCGGACTCCGCCGTTTCCACGGATTTTGCCGTCGCAGGTCCCACTGCGGATTCAAATTTAGTGTTCAATGCGAATGCAAGAAACACGACCGATCAAACACCGACGTTGGCCGGAGGGGATCGGGCTTACCGCTCCATGACATTCCTCAGTAGCGGTATTACAAACATTCACAGGGCTCCGACTGGCAACACATCGGCTGAAAATACCTTAACCTTAACGCATGGTATAACCGTTGAATCCGGTGCGGGTAACGTAACGTTTGGGGGATCGGATCAGAGAATTTTTGTCATTGCGGACCAGGATATGTCCATTACGAACAATTCCGCCAGCACACTGCGCTTTAACAACCAACTGCGTGCCGGGGGTGCAAACAACACCACAACGACAGTTACCCTCGACGGTTCCGGTTCAGGTGCCACAATTCTAAACGTCACCACAGACCAGAGCAGTGGTCGTCAACTTGCTTTGACCATCGACCGGCCTAACGGCCGTGTTGATATTACCGGTGCCGGTTCCTACACGGGCGACACGTTGATTCAGTCCGGTCAGCTCCGGCTGATGGACGGGGGATCCTTAACCGGAACCAACGTTACCGTGGGTGCCAACGGCAGCCTGGTGAACCGTGGAACGATTACGGACGGAAATCTCCATTTCACGAGTACAAGTCAACTTGCGGTCAACCCGAATTTAACCCTTTTGGTCAATGGCTCTGGAACTGTAA